>NZ_JBNNHG010000065.1:0-20139 GCF_050268705.1 Stenotrophomonas sp. NPDC077659
CGCGCTTGGGGCCGCTACCGCCGAAAGCAGGGGCGCGTGCGCCTGATCGACGGCCCTCGACGGCATCGCACGGGCGCCATACATCGTTGTTCGGGATGTAGCGCAGCGAGGCCAGGTGCTCCACCGGCTGGTGGGTCGGGCCGTCTTCGCCCAGGCCGATCGAGTCGTGGGTGTAGACGTGGATGGCGTGGGCCGGGATCAGCGCGCTCATGCGCACGCCGTTGCGGGCGTAATCGCTGAACACCAGGAAGGTGGCGTCGAACGGAATGAAACCACCATGCAGGGCCAGGCCATTGGCAATGGCGGTCATGCCGAACTCGCGCACGCCGTAGTAGACATAGTTGGCGTTGGCATCATCGCTGGCCACCGACTTGCTGCCCTTCCACAGGGTCAGGTTCGAATGGGCCAGATCGGCCGAGCCACCGACGATTTCCGGCAGCAGCGGGGCGAAGGCTTCGATGGCCAGCTGGGACGCCTTGCGCGAGGCGATGGTGGCGCCTTCGGCGGCGACCTTGGCGATGTAGGCATCGGCCTGGGCGACGAAGTCGGCCGGCAGTTCGCCATGCGAACGACGGGTCAGTTCGGCGGCTTCAGCCGGGTACTGAGCGGCGTACTTGTCGAACTGCTGTTCCCACTCGGCCTGGCGCAGGGTGCCGGTACCGCCGGCGCGCCAGCCGGCGTAGATCTCTTCCGGAATCTCGAACGGGCCGTAGTTCCAGTCCAGCGCCTTGCGGGTGGCCGCCAGTTCGTCCTTGCCCAGCGCGGCGCCGTGGCTGGATTCCTTGCCGGCCTTGTTCGGCGAACCGAAGCCGATGATGGTGCGGCAGCAGATCAGGGTCGGCTTGTCGCTCTGCGACAGCGCGGCCTCGATGCCGGCCTTGATGCTTTCCGGGTCGTGGCCATCGACATCGCGCACCACGTTCCAGCCGTAGGCCTCGAAACGCTCGGGGGTGTTGTCGGTGAACCAGCCCTCGACGTTGCCGTCGATGGAGATGTGGTTGTTGTCCCAGAAGCAGACCAGCTTGTGCAGGCCCCAGGTGCCGGCCAGCGAGGCGGCTTCATGCGACACGCCTTCCATCAGGCAGCCATCGCCCATGAACACCCAGGTGCGGTGATCGACAATCTCCAGCTCCGGGCGGTTGAAGCGCTGTGCCAGCAGCTTCTCGGCCAGGGCGAAGCCCACGGCGTTGGCGAAACCCTGGCCCAGCGGGCCGGTGGTGGTTTCCACGCCCGGGGTCTCGTGGCGCTCCGGGTGGCCGGCGGTGTGGCTGCCCAGCTGGCGGAACTGCTTGAGCTGCTCGATCGGCAGGTCGTAGCCGCTCAGGTGCAGCAGCGCGTACTGCAGCATCGAGCCGTGGCCGTTGGACAGCACGAAGCGGTCGCGGTTGAACCACTGCGGGTTGTTCGGGTTGTGCCGGAGATAGTCGTTCCAGAGCACTTCGGCGATATCGGCCATGCCCATGGGCATGCCGGGATGGCCGGAATTTGCGGTTTCAACCGCATCAGCGGCAAGGAAGCGGATGGCGTTGGCCAACTGGCGACGGGTAGGCTGCGTCATGGTTCTGTCGGAATCGGGAGGCGGCCGCGAAACTGCGGGCGCGTCATTGTCCCACAGACGCCCGGCAGGGTCAGGTCAACGTCACCCGTCAAGGCCATGCCGGCCAGCGGCCGGCACTACCGGTCAAGAATCGATTCGGGCGGCCGCCGCAGCGGCCTCGGCCGGGGTGTCGGCGGCTTCACCCTTGGCCACCAGGGTGGTCAGGGCCAGGTCGCCAGTCACGTTCAGCGCGGTACGGCACATGTCCAGGAAGTGGTTCACGCCCAGGATCAGGCCGATACCCAGCGGGTTCACGCCCACCATCGCGCAGATCATCGCCACCACGGGCAGCGAGCCGGAGGGCACGCCGGCGGTGCCGATACCGCCCAGGATGCAGACCGCCATCACCATCACCTGCTGGCCGATGGACAGGTCCACGCCGAAGAACTGGGCCAGGAAGATGACCGTCACGCCCTCGAACAGCGCGGTGCCGTTCTGGTTGGCGGTGGCGCCCACGGTCAGCACGAAGCGGGACACGCGCTGCGGCAAACCCATCTGGTCGGCCACGCGCAGCGCGGTCGGCAGGGTGGCGTTGCTGGAAGCGGTGGAGAACGCCATCACCGTCGCTTCCTGGGTATCGCGGAAGAACGACAGCGGCGAACGGCCCGACAGCCACACGGCCGCACCGTACGTCACCACCATGTGCAGGCCCAGTGCCAGCACCACCACGCCCACATAGGCACCCAGGCGGATGATCAGCTCGAAGCCGAACAGCGCGGCCAGGTTGAACATGAAGCAGGCCACCGCATACGGGGCCAGGCGGATGACCAGGTTGATCAGGGTCATCGAGATTTCGAACACGCCTTCGATGGCACGGCGAAACGGGGCAACCTTCTCATCGTCGGTCAGCACCATGCCGATGCCGAACATCAACGCGAAGAACATCAGCGACAGGATGGCGCCGTTGTCCGATGCCGCCTGCAGCACGTTGCTCGGCACGATCGACAGCAGCATGTCCATGCCCTTGGGCGTGCCATGGATGCCGGCCACGATCTCCTTGCTGCGCTCGGCGTTTTCCGAAAGCATCAACGCGGCGGTCTGCGGGTCCACGCCGACGCCCGGCTTGAGCACGTTCACCAGCACCAGGCCGATGGCCACGGCGATGCCGGACAGCAGCACGGTGTAGGCCAGGGTCTTCCAGCCGATGCGGCCAAGGGCGCGGATATCGCCCATCTCCGACACGCCCATGATCAGCGCCGAGAAGATCAGCGGCACGATCAGCATGAAGATCAGGTTGAGGAACAGGCCCGATGCCGGCGTGGTGATGTAGTCCATGACCCACTTGGCACCGGCCTGCAGACCCTCGAAGCTGCCGCCCATGGCATGCACGGTAAGTCCCAGGACCAGGCCGACCGCAAAGCCGATGCCCATCTTCCAGTGCAGGGGCAACTTCTTCTTGTCGGCAGCAGCTGCTGTCATACGCGGCGTTCCTCGAAAAATGAATCTACTCTAACAAAGCGCGCAAGGCGCGCCGGTTCAGCGTCGCGACGTGGGATACAGCGGCGCCAGCCCAGTGTCGGCGGCTTTTGCCGGTGTCGACCAGTGCGGCCCGTCACGGAAGCACTCACGAAGGCGCGCGCGCAGCGCCGAGGCCTCGCCCTGCCCCCCCCAGCGCGCGGCCTGCAGGTCCAGCAGCACCTGGCGCTGGCCCGGATCGGCCAGGCGCCCGATCACCTCCTCCAGGCGTTCCACCCCGGCCATCGCGCACAGCTGCGCCTGCACCTGGTCGAAGCCCTCGCCATCCAGCGTCCGGCGCAGCTCGGCCACGCTGCCGCGCGGTGCGGCGGTGTCGCGGACATCGGCTGGCGTGGGCGACCCGGCCGAAGGTGTGCGACGGCCACGCCGCCAGCCCCAGGCCAGGGTCAGCAGCCATAGCACGGCCAGGCCGGCAGCTGCAGCGATCCACGGCCACGGGCGCGTTTCTGCCGTACCCAGCGGCACTGATGAGGCTGGCGTGTCCGGCTGCGCATCGTCACCGGGCAGTGCGGCCTCGGTATCGATGGGCTGAGGGACCGCCGGGCCACCACGCCCGGCGGCTACCGTCAGGGTCAGGTCCGGCAGCGTGGCCTGCTCGGCGGCGCCACGGTCCACGTTCCACCACGACATCTTCGGCCCCGGCACCACCAGTGTCCCGGCCTGGCGCGGCACGATCGAGTAGCGCCGGGTGATCTTCAATCGCGGCGCGCTGCCCGTGAACGTCTCATCGTACTGGGCGGCTTCGGCAAAGACCTGGCCGGCATCGCCCACGTCCGGTACCGGCAGATCGGTGAACTGGGCACGGGTTGCACCGTTGGCCACGGCTTCCACCACCACGGTGGCCGCTTCGCCGGCCCGTGCACTGTCCGGTGCGGTGGTATATCGCAGTTGCAGGTCGTGCAGGGGCAGCCACGGCTGCGGTGCCTGCGCCGGTTGCGCACGCACCTGCAGGGTGCGCTCGGGGGCCACGGCATTCATCCGACCGTCGCCGCCATTGCCAAAGAAGTCATCGAAGAATCCACCTGCGGTGCGCCCGTTGAAGCGCGCACCGGGCAGGCGCAGCGGGCCGCTGCGTTCGGGAATCAACAGGAAACGCCGTTCCACCACGTTGTAACGGCGGCCATTGACCTGGCGGACGTCGGTACGGTCATCGCCCACCCGCTGCAGCGATGCGCCCTCCGGCGTATCCAGCACCAGCTCGCCGGAAGCCAGCTGCGAGGCGAAGTACAGGCGCACCACCACGCCCACGCTCTGCTGTACGTAAGGCCGGGCATCATCCACCTCGGTTTCGACGAAGGCGGCGGCATTGCTCTGTGCCGTGCCCACTGTGCCGGTACCCACCTGCAGCTGCAGCGGTTCGGTGCGCACGCTGCCGACCTGCAGCGAGGGCACCAGCAGCGTACCGCTGCGGCGCGGCGTCAGCTCCACCGTGTAGACGTTGCGCTGCTGCATGCTGCCGTTGCTCCACTGCACCTGGCGGCTGCTGCTCTGTGCACCGACCACGAAATCCGCGTTCAACGGCGCGTAGTCCGGGCTGCCCTGGTCGGTTTCCACCTGCAGGCTGACCGGCTCGCCCACCGTCGTGCTGGCCGGGTCCAGCCATGCACGGGTCTGCGCCAGCGCGGCCAATGGCCAGCCCGCCAGCAGCAACACCAGCAGCACCGTCACGTGGAATGTCCTGCGCGGCACGCCGATCATCGCCCTTCCCTCTTTCTGCGTTCGTTTTCCAGCTGGAACTTGGTCCGCAGCAGCGCCCCCGGATCATCGGGCACGCGACGCATCCAGGCATCCACGGCCTGCTGCTCCTCGCGCTGTTGCGGGGTGCGGCCGTCGCCGCGTGTGGCTGGGGTGTCTTTCTCGCCCGGCTTGGACTGCTGCATGGCCTGCTGCATGCGCTGGCGCTGTTCGGCGTCAGCCTGCGCCTGCGCCTTGGCGTCGGCCGCCTGCGGTGCGGCGTCCTGGCCGTTCCTGTTGTCGCCGGGCTTGCCCTGTTGTGGAGGCTGTTGATCCTGCTGGCCCTGCTTGGGATCCTGCTGGCCCTGTCTACCCTGGTGACCCGGCTGCTGCCCTTGCTTCGGCTGCGGCGGCTGGCCCTGCCCCTTGTCCTGGTTGGAGGGCCCGTTCTGGTCCTTGTTCGACGGCGGCTTGCGCTTGCGTGCGGCGTCCACCACCGCGCGGTTGGCCACCGCGTCTGCCATGCCCGGGTGCTTGGCCAGCGCGCGGTCGTAGGCGGCGATGGCACCGTCGTAGTCGCCCTGGCGCGCCAGTGCATTGCCAAGGTTGTACAGCCCGGTATCGCTGTCGATGCCCTCGAAGCGCGCGCGGGCGGTTTCGAAATCACCGTTGCGGTAGGCCTGCACGCCTTCGGCGATGCGTTCGTGCTCGCGCTGGTCGGCGCGCTGCCAGAGCGTGCCGCTTTCTTTCGCCGGCGCGCTGCGCGGCTGCGCCTGCAGGTTGCCAGCCAGCGGCAGCAGGCCCACCGCCAGCACCGCGGCCAGCACCGCGCGTCGACGGAACGCGAGCAGCGCCAGCAGCATCACCGGCGGCAGCAGCCAGTAGCCTTCATCCTGCCACCGCGTGCCCTGCCCCGGCCCCTGCCGTGCGGTGCCATCACTGGCATCGAGCACGTCCAGCGCACGCAGGTCGCGGTCATCGGCGGCGATGCGTGCGTAGCGGCCCCCCCCGGCACTGGCCACCGTGCGCAGGCTGCCTTCATCCAGCGCGGCCTGGGCGATCTGCCCGCTGCCATCGCGGTAAGCGGCACCGATGGGCGTGCCCAGTCCCAGCACCGACACCTGCAGGCCCAGGCTGCGCGCCTGCGTGGCCGCCCGTGCCGCCGCCGCATCGGCATGGTCGCTGATCAGCAGGATGCGCCCGCGCAGGGTGCCGGTCTGGCGCAGCAGCTGGGTGGCCCAGTCGATGCCGCGGTCGGCATGCTGCCCATCGCGCGGCATCACATCCGGTGCCAGCGCGTCCAGGTACAGCGCGACGTTGGCGATGTCATCGGTCAACGGTGCCACGGTATAGGCATCATCGGCATACACCACCAAGGCGACCTGGCCGCCCTGGCGCGCACGCAGCAGCGCACCGATCTTGGCCCGCGCCTGCAGCAGCCGCGACGGCGGCAGGTCGGTGGCGGTGATGCGGCTGGACAGATCCAGCACCACCACCAGCGGCGTGCCCGCCTGGTACATCGGCTGCGCCTGCTGGCGCCAGCTCGGTCCGGCCAGGGCCAGCACGGCCAGCGTCCAGCCCAGCAGGATGGCCCAGGGCAGCCGCGCCCGGCGCGGCCCGCCTGCTGCCAGCAGGTGCGACAGCAGGTGCGCATCGACCGCCTGCCGCCACGCGTCACTGCGGCGTTGCCGGTACAACGTGGCAATGATGATCAGCGGCAGCACCAGCAACGCCCACAGCCAGTCCGGCCGCAGGAAGTGCAGTGCGTTCCAATCGGGAATGGCGGCGTGCAGGGCCTGCATCAGCGAAGCGCTCATCGGCGGCGCTCCGGCCACAGCCAGGCCAGTACGCCCAGCAGCATCGCCAGCGCCAGCGGCCACGCGTAGCGTTCGTCGCGCGGGCGCAGGCTCGGGCCTTTCGCCGCGATCGGCTCCAGCCGGTCCAGCTCGGCGTAGATGCCGGCCAGTTCATCGGTATCGCGGGCGCGGAAGAAGCGGCCGCCGGTCATTTCGGCGATCTTCCGCAGGGTGGCCTCATCCACCGGATCGCGGTCATGGGCGATGGGGATGCCGAACAGGCGCATGCTGCCATCGCTGCCAAAGGCGACGGTGTGCACGCGCACGCCCTCCGCGCGCGCCAGTTCGGCCGCGCGCAGCGGCTCCAGCACGCCGGCATTGCTGACGCCATCGGTCAGCAGGATCAGCACGCGCTGCCCTTCCGGCTGGCTGCGCAGGCGCTTGACCGCCAGCGCGATGGCATCGCCGATGGCGGTCTCGCGCCCGGCCAGGCCGACCACGCTGTCGCGCAGCTGGTCGCGCACGCTGGCCAGATCGGCGGTGATGGGGGTGAGGGTGTAGGCGCGATCACCAAAGACCAGCAGGCCGACGCGGTCGCCCGCACGGCGGTCGAGGAAGTCGGCCAGCACCGCTTTGGCCGCGGTCAGCCGCTCCACGGCCTGCGCGCCCAGCACCATGTCCGGCTCGCTCATGCTGCCCGACACGTCCATGGCCAGCATCATCTGCCGGCCCTGCTGCGGCGGCGTGATCGCTTCGCCCAGCTGCTGCGGCCGCGCCATCGCCACGCACAGCGCGGCCCAGGCCAGCCACAGGATGATCGTACGCAACCAGGACGCATCGACGCGCCCGCCACCGGCCAGGGCCTGCAGTTCGCCCGGCGAGTAAGGCACGCGCAGGGCGGCACCGGCGTCGGCACGGCGCTTCCACAGGTGCATCAGCAGTGGCACCGGCAGCGCCAGCAGCGCCAAAGGCCAGGCCAGCTGCAGGTCCGGCCAGGGCCAGTAACTTGCCAGCAGATTCATCGGCGGCGCTCCTGCAGCAGCTGCAGGTACCGTTCGCGCGCCCAGCGTCGCAGTTCGGCCACCTCGTCCGCTGCCACCTGCGGGCGATAGGCACCTTCGGCCAGCAGTTGCCGCTGCGGCTCGGCCAACTCTTCTTTGGGGTCGATGCGCTGCCACCAGGCGTGGTCATGCAAGGCTTCGCTGCCCGGCTGGGCCACGCGCGCGGCGCGACGCAGCAGGCCAGCGATGGCAGCGAGTTCGGCCGCTGCGGTCGGCGCAGCCTGCAGTTCCTGGTCGAACAGCTGCAGCCAGCGACGGCGTCGACGGCGCCGACGCTGGCCGATGAACGCCGCGACACCCAGCACCAGCAGCAGCGCGCCGATCAGCATCAGCCAGCCCGGTGCCGGTGGCCACCATGAGGGCGACGGCGGCAATGCGACATCGCGCAGCGGCAGGGCCGCGTTCATGCCGGCACCTCGGTGGGGGCCGGGGCCAGCCACGCATCGCTGGGCGCGTCGGTGGAGAGCATCTGCACATCCACCCGGCGGGCGGCCAGCTGCTGGCGCAGAGCCTGCAGCGGTTCGACGAAGTGCGCGCGCCAGTGCGCCTGCACTTCGCTGCGGCGCAGGTCCAGGCCGATGCGCTGCTGCGCGGCCAGGAACTGCAGGGGTGCCGACGGTGGCTGCAGTTCAAGTGGATCGACCAGCAGCAGCAGGCTCAGATCGTGGTGCTGGGCCAGCGCGCTCCAGCGCGCCGGGGCGATGCGCAGGGCCTGCTGGGGGTCGGCCAGCACCAGCATGCGCGCGCCAGGGCGCAGCACGCGGCCGGCGTGGTCCAGCGCGCGTTCCAGGCCAAGATCATCGGCGGGCGGCTGCGCATACCAGCGGGTGAGCGCATCGAGTACGCGCAGCACGCCACGCGGGCCGCCGGCGGGCGCGATGGGCGGCTCGCGGTCGCTGCCGCGCAGCGCTCCGATGCGGTCGCCGCGACGCTGCGCCGACCATGCGGCCACCGCACCCGCGCGCGCAGCCTGCACCGATTTGAAGCGCACGCGGGTACCGAAATACAGCGCGGGGGACGTGTCGGCCACGATCAGGCTGACGCGCTCGCGCTCGGCCTGGAACAGCTTGGTGTGGGCGCGCCCGGTGCGCGCGGTCACCCGCCAGTCGATGTGCCGGGCGTCATCGCCAGCCACGTACTCGCGTGATTCGGCGTACTCCATGCCGCGCCCGCGCATCGGCGAAGGGGCCTGGCCGGCGTTGCCTGCGCGCCCGCGCCGTGGCGGCGGTGGCCGCTGCGCCAGCCGGCGCAGGGCCACCAGTTCGGCCAGCTGCGGGCGCAGGCCATCGCCTTCGGCCACACCGGCGCTGTGCTGCGGGGATGAATCGGCCATGCGCGGGCTCAGGGCGCCGGCACGCGGGCCAGCAGTTCCTGCACCAGGCGCTCGCCATCCCAGCCCTCGGCGGTCGCCTCGTAGCTGGGCAGCACGCGGTGGCGCAGGACGTCGGCGGCCACCGCGCGCACATCATCGGGGGTGACGAAGTCACGGCCGGCCAGCCAGGCGCGCGCCCGTGCGCAACGTTCCAGCGCGATCGAACCACGCGGACTGGCCCCCCAGGCAATGCGGCGGCCCAGGCCGGCGTCGTAGCGCGATGGGTCGCGCGAGGCCAGCACCAGCTCGATCAGGTAGCGCTCCAGCGCCGGCGCCATGTGCAGGTCCAGCACCTCGCGACGGGCATCGAACACCACCTGCATCGGCAGCTTTTCCGGCGCGGGCGCGGCATTGCCCAGTGCGCCGCGGGCGCGGTCACGCGCCAGGCGCAGGATCTCCGACTCGGCGGCCTGGTCGGGGTAGCCGATGCGCACGTGCATCAGGAAGCGGTCCAGCTGCGCTTCGGGCAGCGGGAAGGTGCCTTCCTGCTCGATCGGGTTCTGCGTGGCCATCACCAGGAACAGCGACGGCAGCGCATAGGTGTGGCGACCGACGGTGACCTGGCGCTCGCCCATCGCTTCCAGCAGTGCGGACTGCACCTTGGCCGGGGCGCGGTTGATTTCGTCGGCCAGCAGGATCGGATGGAAGATCGGGCCCGGCACGAACTCGAAGCGGCCTTCCTGCGGGCGCCAGATCTCGGTGCCGGTGAGGTCGGCCGGCAGCAGATCCGGGGTGAACTGGACGCGGGCGAAGTCGGCTTCCAGGCGCGAAGCCAGCGCGCGGATGGCAGTGGTCTTGGCCAGGCCGGGGGCGCCCTCGACCAGCAGATGGCCGTCGGCCAGCAGGGCAATCAGCAGGCGTTCGACCAGCGCGGCCTGGCCGACGATCTCGGCCGACAGGGCATCGCGCAGACCGGTGAACGCGGCATGCAGCTGCGAGGTGGTCGGCGCGGGCGGCGGAGTGGCGGATTCGGGCATCGGCGGTGGCAGGTTCATGGGGGCCTTTGACCGGCGCAGGGCGGCACGGGTTCCCGACATCATCGCAGGCCGGTCCGGGGATTGGATCAAGGATGCATGAATGGCCATCCACACAGGCCGTGGACCCACAAAAAGAAAGGGCCGCACAGGGCGGCCCTCTCGTACATCCGGTGGTGGCAGGCTCAGCTCTTCTTGGCCACGCGCAGCACCTTCGGGGTCACGAACACCAGCAGTTCGGCCTTGTCCTTGTTGCGGCCACGGTTCTTGAACAGATTGCCCAGGAACGGCACGTCGCCCAGGAACGGCACCTTGCTGACGCTGCTGCGGTCGGTGAACTCGTACACGCCACCGATTACCACGGTCTGGCCATCTTCCACCAGCACGGCGGTGTTGACTTCGCGGCGGTTGATTTCCGGGATTTCACCGTAGCCGGCCAGGGTGATGTAGCGCTGCACTTCGTCCTTCTTGACCGCCATGTTCAGGAACACGCGGTTGTCGTCGGTGATGGTCGGGGTGACCTTCAGCTCCAGCACCACTTCCTTGAACTGCACGTTCGGGGTCTGTGCACCGCCGGCGGCACCGCCGCCGCTGATGGTGACGTAACCGATTTCCTTACCCTGCTTGATGAGGGCTTCGCGCTGGTTGGTGGTCACCACGCGCGGGTTGGAGATCACTTCGCCACGCGACTCTTCCTGCATGGCCGACAGTTCGACATCCAGCAGGTAACCGGCGTTGAGGATGGACAGCGCCAGCGAACCCGGGTTGCTGGTGGAGGCCACCGGCAGGGCCCAGTTCAGGCCGCGGGTAATGCTCGACGCCTGCGGCACCGGTGCCGGGCCGACGCTGCCACCGGCCAGCCATTCGTTGTAGGCGGTCTGGTTGGCGCGCGCGGTATCGACCTGCGAAGTGCGGGTCTTTTCATTCGCTTCCAGGTTGCCGCTGAAGTAGGCGTTGTCACGGCTGCCGCTGATGCCGAACCGTGCGCCCAGTTCGCGGGCGAAGGTATCGGTGGCGATGACGATGCGGCTTTCGATCAGCACCTGGTCAACCGGGCGATCGATCACGTTGATCAGCTCACGCATGCGCGCGATCTTCTTCGGAATGTCGCTGATCATCAGGGTGTTGGTGCGCTCGTCGGCAACGATGCGGCCGCGCGAGGACAGGAAGCCACTCTCTTCCTGGCCGGAACTGCTGCCACCCGTGCCACCGCCGCCGCCGCCGATGCCCTTGGCCTCGGTCAGCGCTTTGAAGATCTGCGAGGCGCTGTGGTAGTTGATCTGCACGTAATCGGTCACCAGATCCTCGCGGTTCTCGATGGCGATGCGTGCGTCTTCCTTTTCCTGCTCGAACTTGGCCAGTTCAGCCTGCGGCGCGACCCAGATCACGCTGCCGTCGCGGCGCTTGTCCATGCCCTTGGCGCGCAGCACGATGTCCAGCGCCTGGTCCCACGGCACGTTGACCAGACGCAGGGTGACATTGCCCTGCACCGAATCGGAGGCCACCACGTTCAGGTTGGATTCCTCGGCGATCAACTGCAGCACGGTGCGCACCGGCACGTCCTGGAAGTTGAAGGTGACCGGCTTGCCGCTGTAGCCACGCTGCGGCACGCCCTTGGCGGCCTGGGTCACGCTGCCGGCAGTCACGGCACCGACGGCGGCCGGCGCCTTGCGGGCGCTGATCTCCACTACGTATTCGTTGCCGCTCTGGTAGGCCAGCGACTCGACCGCACCACCGGTGCTCAGTACCAGCTGGGTGCCGGCACCGGACGGCTTGGCGTCAATGCGCTGGACCGGCGTGGCGAAGTCGGTGACGTTCAGCGGCTTCTGCAGGTTGGCCGGCAGCTTCGCGTTGCCGACGTCGACCACCACGCTGTTATCCAGCGTGCGCAGGTCAGGGATCGCGCCCTGGCCGTCGAACTGGACAATCAGTCGGCCGCTGCCGTCATCGCCGCGTTTGAAATCGATCCGCTGCACCGACAGCGACGCCGGCGCGGTGGCCTGCGTTGCCACGGCGGTGCTGGCCGGCTTTTCAGCCGGTGCGGCAGCCAGCGCCGGAGCGCAGGCCAGCATCAGCGCGACTCCCAGCGCGCTGATGCGGTTCAAGGTAGAGCGCCGGATGGGTCGCAGCCCCTTGGCTTGGTGAAAAGTCATCGTGCTATCCCCAGTAAACGATCATTGATCATCGAGCGCGAGCGTGGCCGGACGTTCCAGCCAGCCCCCAGCGCCGTCCGGCACAAGTTCGATCAGCTCCACGCGGTCTTCGTAGACCGCGGTGACCCGCCCGTCGCTCTGCCCAAGGTAGCCACCCGGGCGCACCCGGTAGGTCACCTTGTCAGGCCCCATCACCAGAGCGACGGTGCCGCCCCCTGCACCGATGGTGCCCACCATGTCCAGCGCATCCAGCGGGAAGCCTTCAAGCGGCTCCTTGCGCCGGTTCGGGTCCGGGCGCATGCCGCCGGCCCCGTTCTGCGGGTTGGTCCAGGCATCGGTGAACGGATCGCGCATGCCCTGCGCCGAATATTCGAAGGTCTCGAACTGCTGCATTACCGGCAGCGGTTCAAGCGGCTGCGCCGGTCGTGCGCGCTCGCTGGCGACCCAGGTTTCCAGGTTGGAGGTGGTCTCGCCTGGCCCGTTGGTGACGCTGCGGCCGCAACCGGCAAGCAGCAGCACCGCCATGGCCATGCCACCGCGTGCAATGAAGGAACGCATCACTTCTTTGCCTCCTTGCCGGTGTCCACCTGTTGCTCGGCGATCTCGGACTCATCCAGGTAACGGTAGGTCTTGACCGTACCGGACAGCTCCAGCGCGCCGGTGCGCACACTGCCATTGGCCTTGTCGGCAGGCTTCAGGTTGATGTCGTGCATGGTCAGGATGACCACGCGCGGCAGCGAGGCCACGCCGCTGACGAACGCGCCGAACTGGTGGTAGCTGCCCACCATCTTCAGCTTGATCGGCTTTTCGGCGTAGAACTCCTTGATCTGCTCCTGCTCCGGCTCGAACAGCTGGTTGGTCAGGCCGCTGGACAGCGCGGTCTGCGAGATGTCGATGATCAGGTCCGGCATCTCGGTCTTGCTGGGCAACTGCCGCAGCATCTGCTGCAGCACCTGTTCCATCTGCGCCAGCTGCTGCTTGAGCGGTTCCAGGTTCACCGCACGTGCCTGTTCGGTGCTGAACTGCTGGCGCAGCGTGGCTTCCTGCGATTCCAGACCGGCCAGTTCCTCGCGCTTGCCGCTGATCAGCAGCATGTAGGCGACGAACATGATGACCAGGGCAATGAGCGCACAGAACACGATCTTCGCATTCCGCGGCCAGTTGCCGATGTCGTTGAAATCCAGGCTCTTGAGGTCGACTTTCCTGCTCATGCGCGGTCCCCCGTCAGCGGGGCGTGGGAAGCCTGCGGCGGCTGCGCGAGGCGGGTGCCTTCGGTCTTGGCCGGGGCCGGCGGGGCTGCGGGAGCCTTGGCCGGAGCGGCGGCAGGTGCAGGTGCCGCGCCGGGCTGGGCCGGGGCCTGGCCAGGTGTCGCCGGAGCAGCAGGTGCAGCCGCATCCGGGCCAGCGGCCAGCGGTGCGACGGCCGGAGCCGCGGCATCGGGTGCGCTGACGGTGCCGTCGGCATTCAGGCCAGGCAGGGTCGACTCATCGCTCTGCGCCGGCAGCTTCACCCTCACCTTGAACACGTACGGCAGGGCCTTGATGTCAGCGACCGGGCCACCAGGGCGAAGATCCTTGTCCTTCTCCGGGTTGCTGGCCTGGATGATCGACAGTTCCGGGTTGGTCATCCAGCCGGACACTTCCAGGTTGCGCATGTACGCCGAAACGCGGGCGTTGGACTGGGTACGGCCTTCCAGGGTGAGCATGTCGCCATCCTGGGTCAGGGCCGTCAGCACCACGCCATCGGGGATGGTGCGGACCAGGGCGTCGAACAGATGGACCATCTGCGAACGCTTGGCCTGCAGTTCCTCGATGACGGCCTTGCGCGCCAGCAGGCGGCTCTTCTGCTCGTCGAGGCGCTTGATCTCCTCGTTCTGCTTCTTGACCTTGTCGATCTCGGCCTGCAGGTAGGCGTTGCGGTCCTGCTGGCCACTGACCTGCATGTCGTAATAGAACCAGATCAGCAGCGAGAGCAGCAGGCCACCGAGCGCGGCCATGCCCAGCATGACGCCGAACTCGCGCTGGCGCTGCTTGCGCCGTTCGGCGCGCCAGGGCAATAGATTGATGCGTGCCATCAGTCGAAGCTCCTCAGTGCCAGACCGGTGGCGATCATCAGCGCGGGGGCATCCTGGGCCAGCGCCTGCGCCTGCACCTTCGGGCCCAGGGTCATCTGCGCCAGCGGGTTGGCGACCACGGTGGCCACGCCCAGCTGTTCTTCGACCATTTCCGGCAGACCGGCCAGGGCTGCACACCCGCCGGCCAGCACGATGTGGTCGACGCGGTTGAATTCACTGCCCGCATAGAAGAACTGCAGCAGGCGGCTGATCTGCTGGACCGTGGCTTCCTTGAACGGCTCCAGCACTTCCACTTCGTAGCTTTCCGGCAACCCGCCCTGGCGCTTGGCCAGACCGGCTTCCTCGTAGCTCAGGCCGTAGCGGCGCATGATCTCGTCGGTCAGCTGCTTGCCGCCGAACACCTGCTCGCGGCTGTACAGGCTGCGGCCGCCGCGCAGGACGTTGAGGGTGGTCATGGTCGCGCCGATGTCGACCAGAGCCACCACGCCGTCGTGGGACACCGGCAGTTCGCTGGCCACCAGGGCGAAGGCGTTTTCGACCGCGAAGGCCTCCACGTCCATCACCTTGGCCTGCAGTCCGCCCAGCTCCAGCGCGGACTGGCGCAGCTCGACGTTTTCCGAACGCGAGGCAGCGAGCAGTACCTGGACCATTTCCGGGTTGTTCGGAATTGCACCGATCACCTCGAAGTCCAGATTCACTTCCTCGATCGGATACGGGATGTAGTTGACCGCTTCCAGTTCGATCTGGGCTTCCATGTCCGCTTCGTCGAGATCGGCCGGCATCGGGATCAGCTTGGTGATCACTGCCGAACCGGCCACAGCGGCGGCGGCCAGCTTGGCCTTGCTTCCGGAACGGTTCATGGCACGGCGGATGGCTTCGCCGACCGCCTCCACTTCGACGATGTTCTTTTCAACCACAGCATTCGGCGGCAATGGTTCCACGGCGTAGTGTTCCACGCGGAAACGATTGCCGCTGCGGGAAAGCTGCAACAGCTTTACCGCAGTCGAACTGATGTCGACGCCAATGAGCGGCGACTGACTTTTTGGGATGAGCCCCACGGTTTCTCCCCTGCCGACGGGCACTTGGACACAAGAGCTGTGTCCGCGCATTAATAACGTATTTTTAGCAAATGACAACCGCCCTGCTGTGAACTCCCTCACAGGATGAACACGCAGCCCCTGGCGGATCCCCTTGCGTTCCCCCGGCGCCGGCCCCAGCCGCCACCTTGCGTAATCTATACTCTGCGACCACGAAATTCGCAATCGGAATCTGACACCGATGACTCGTCTCCGCCGCTGGCTGCGCTGGATCTTTGTTGTTGTGCTGGTCCTGGCGCTGGTTGGTGCTGCCGCCGTGGGCGGCCTGTACTACGCCGTATCATCCAAGCTTCCCGACGTGCAGGCCCTGCGCGACGTAGAGATGCAGGAGCCGATGTACGTCTACGCTTCCGACGGCAAGCTGATGGCGGTGTTCGGCGAGACCCGCCGCACCCCCGTCACCATGAAGGACGTGCCGGACAAGCTGAAGAAGGCGTTCCTGGCCACCGAGGATGCCCGCTTCTATGAACACGGGGGCGTGGACTACAAGGGCATCGCCCGTGCGGTCTGGCTGCTGGCCACCACCAATGACAAGCGCGTGCCGGGTGGCTCGACCATCACCCAGCAGGTCGCCCGCCAGTTCTTCCTCAGCTCCGAGTACAGCTACACCCGCAAGCTGGCCGAGATCCTGCTGGCCCGCAGGATCGAGTCCGAGCTGAGCAAGGACGAGATCTTCGAGCTGTACCTGAACAAGGGCTTCTTCGGCAACCGCGCCTACGGCGTGGCCGCAGCGGCCGAGTTCTACTACGGCAAGAAGCTGAACGAGCTGGACCTGGACGAAATGGCCTCGCTGGCCGGCATCCCCAAGTTCCCCTCCTCGGGCAACCCGATCTCCAACCCGGAACGCGCCCGCCAGCGTCGTGACAACTATGTGCTGCAGCGCATGGCCGACCTGAAGTTCATCACCCAGGCCGAGGCCGACGCGGCCAAGGCCGTGCCGATGCACGCCACCCCGCATGAGCCGCCGGTGCAGGTCTATGCACCCTACGTGGCCGAGCTGGTGCGCCAGGAAATGATCGCCCGCTTCGGCGGTGATGTCGTCAACAAGGGCTATCACGTCACCACGACGATTGATTCGACCCTGCAGGAAGCGGCCAACCTGGCCGTGCGCGATGGCCTTCTGCTCTACGACCACCGCCACGGCTGGCACGGCGTGGAAAAGCAGGTGCAACTGGGCGCCGGCGATGACGCCGCAGCCCTGGCCGAGCACCTGCGCGGCATCGTCAGCCAGGCCGGCCTGCTGCCGGCCATCGTCGCCAGCACCGGCGCCGACGGCAGCGCCACTGTGGTGCTGGCCAACCGCAGCGAGATCGTGCTGCCGGCCGGCGCCGCCAAGTGGACCAACAAGACCCCCGGCAAGCTGGTCCAGCGCGGCGACATCGTGCGCGTACGCGCCGGCGACAAGGACGGCCAGTGGCTGCTGGACCAGATCCCGCGCGGCCAATCCGCGCTGGTCTCGCTGGATGCCCACAGTGGCGCGCTGAAGGCGCTGGTCGGTGGCTTCAGCTTCTCCGGCAACAAGTTCAACCGCGCCACCCAGGCCCGTCGCCAGCCGGGCTCGAGCTTCAAGCCGTTCGTGTACGCGGCCGCCTTCGACAAGGGCTACAACCCGGCCTCGATCGTGCTCGACGCCCCGGTCGTGTTCCGCGACCGCCGCGGCAAGACCTGGGCCCCGCAGAACGACGGCGGCGGCTTCCGTGGCCCGATGCGCCTGCGCGAAGCCCTGGTGCAGTCGCGCAACCTGGTGTCGGTGCGCCTGCTCGACGGCATGGGCGTGGATTACGCCCGCAAGTACATCAGCGAATTTGGCTTTGCCGAATCGGAACTGCCACCGAACCTGTCCATGTCGCTGGGTACCGCCTCGCTGACCCCGCTGTCGGTGGCTCGCGGTTATGCCGTGTTCGCCAACGGCGGTTCGCGCGTGGACACCTGGCTGATCGACCAGGTGACCGACCGCGACGGCACCCTGGTGTTCAAGGAAAACCCGGCCCTGGCCTGCCGCGACTGCGCCGGCACCAGCGATGGCCAGCCGGTGAACCAGGTGGTGGACGGCTTCAACTTCGGCGCCCCGGCGCCCAAGCCCGATGCCACCGCTGCCGCCACGCCGGCCACCGAGGCCCCGGCTGCGCCGGCCAACCCCGATGCCCGCACCGCCCCGCGCGCGATCGACGCCCGCACTGCCTACCAGCTGGTGTCGATGATGCGCGACGTGGTCCAGCGCGGTACCGGTACGGCAGCCAAGGTGCTCGGCCGTGCCGACCTGGGCGGCAAGACCGGTTCGACCAATGACCACCGCGACGCCTGGTTCTCCGGATTCGGCGGCCCGTACGTCACCACGGTGTGGGTGGGCCGCGACGACTTCCGCTCGCTGGGCTACCGCGAATACGGTGGCAAGGCCGCCCTGCCCATCTGGATCGACTACATGCGCGTGGCGCTGAAGGACGTGCCGCTGGCCGAGAACGAGCCCCCGGCGGGCATGGTGCAGACCACGTTGAACGGTGCGGTGGAGTGGGTGAAGGTGGAAGACATGGACCGCCTGACCGACTATGACCTCAACCTGCAGAACACCCCGCAGGCAGACGCCGCCGCGTTCGATATCTTCTAATAGGCAGGTGGGGGCGAGTGCCAACCTCGGTTGGCACCGCCTTTGTAGAGCCGAGCCCATGCTCGGCTCCGAGGGCACGCGACAGAGCAGCCGAGCATGGGCTCGGCTCTACAGGATCAACGGCCCGCGTTGCCCCGGTAGCGGCCAACCTTGGTCGGCACCTATCTCAGCAGCAACATCCGTCATACCCACGCAGATGTCACATCCGTGCGCTAGTCTGTAGACAGGTCGCAACAGGGAGTCATCGCATGCACCGCGCACGTCAGCATGCTGCCAGCCAGACCCGCGAGCGGCGCCACCGCCTCGCCCACGAAGCCGCCCGCCTCATGGCCGAGGGCGGCATCCGCGACTACCACCAGGCCAAATTGAAGGCCGCCAGCCGCCTCGGCATCCACGACGACGCCTCCCTGCCCCGCAACGTCGAGATCGAAGACGCCCTGCGCGAATACCAGCGGCTGTTCTCAGGACCGCAGCACGGCAACGAACTGCAGCGCCGCCGCAAGGCCGCAGTGAACGCCCTGGAGTTCCTGCACGGGTTCGCCCCGCGTCTGGTCGGGCCGGTGCTGGACGGCACCGCCGATGCCAGCAGCCCGGTACAGCTGCACCTGCACAGCGACGACCCGGAAGCCGTACACCGCTTTCTGGACGAACACGGCATTCCCGCTGAATCGCGGGTGCGCCGCCTGCGCCTGGACCGCGAACGCAGCCTGGACGTCCCGGTCTGGGTCTTCAGTGCCGAGGAACTGACCTTCGACCTGGCCGTACTGCCCTACGACGCCCTGCGCCAAGCCCCGCTGTCACCGGTGGATGAAAAGCCGATGCGGCGGGCCTCCATCGCCCAGTTGCGGCAGCTGCTGGCCGAGGCCGAGATCACCGGGTACATCGAAGGCTGATGCATCGCCGGGCATGGCCCGGCGTTGCTGGTGCCCGCATCACAACCCGTACAGCGGGTCATGCGGCTTGTCCATCAAGCGCGACATCCACGGCATCGGCGCGCGGTCGGGGTAGCGCTTCATCATCTGTGCGTGCATCACCTGCACGTCGTTCAGTACCCAGCCGTGGAAGACCACATCCTGGAACGCGTCAGACCATGAGGTCTGCAGTCGCTCCAGCTCACCTTCCAGCGGCGGCATCGCATCCTCCGGGGCATCCAGCACCGGCCGCAGCACCGCCTCCAGGTGCGCCGTGCGCTGGCCGGACGCGCGCAAGCGCGACACCGTCTCACTCACCTGCCAGCACAGGTACGGCACACACACGCCCGTGGCGCTGATGTACTCGGAAATATCCGCCAGCATGTGCGCTTCCAGCTGCTTGGCTTCCTCGCCCAGGTAGACCTCCCGCACGCGGGCCGAGCGCTGGGCGGCACTGCGCACGGCAGCCGGCGTGCTGAACGCAACGCCCGGCACGCCGTCGCCCTTCTGCGCCACCGCGATGCGGTGGATCGCCTGCTCGCTCAACATCCGCACCTGCACCTTGGCCGCCTGCGGGTGCACATGCGGCACTGGCGGGTTGCTGATCTTCCAGATGATCCAGCAGGAATACAGCAACCCCAGGAACAGCATCGCGTACACGTAGATCCACCCGGTGATGCCACGCACCAGATAGTTGTACCGCGCGCGCCACACGTAGAAGCGCCGGTACGTCATGAACCTGCTGAACATGCCATACATCGCCATCTCCTTTTCAAGTGCCCCGGCGCGGGGGGCAGCGTTCTGCGCGCCGCGCCGGGGCTGCACGGCTTACCAGCCGATGCCCACACCCACGCCCATGCTGCGTTCACCGCTGTTGGTGAAGGCACCATTGAGGCTGAAGGTGGCCGAGCCCTTGTCGTTCAACACGCGCTGGTAGCCCACCGCCATGGCCGATTCGCCCTCGCTGTAGCCCACGCCCGCGCCAAGGCGGTTGTAGGTGTTCAGGCCGGCGGTGTTCATGGCCATCGCACTCTGCGCACTGGTCATGGCGGCCATGCGGTTGAAGCGCTTGTCCATCTTGTCCAGGCGGCGGTCCACCTCGCGCGAGATGCCATCGCTGTACTCGTTGGCGCGGGCCAGCATCTTCTCCAGTTCAGCGGTATCGACCTGCGGCGTGGGCGACGGCGTGTCGTCCTGCTTCGACTTTGGCTGTGGCGCGGGCGACGTGCCCTCACCTGCCGAGGCCACCTGCGGCGAATCACTGGCGTCTGGCGTTGGCGTGACCGGTTCGGCGGGCGCGGGCGCGGCCGAAGCCGTAGCCGTAGCCGTAGCCAACGCACGCGACTGCG
>NZ_JBNNHG010000066.1:0-20070 GCF_050268705.1 Stenotrophomonas sp. NPDC077659
CCGAACTTGCCGTTCGCGGCATGAAATCGCGGACAACTTTGTTGACACTTACCGGATGCGAGTGGGATGTTCTACAACTACCAGCGGGAGTATGACCCGAACGTGGGGCGGTACTCGCAGAGTGATCCGATTGGACTAGCAGGTGGGCTGTCGACGTACGCTTATGCAGAATCCAACCCTAATTCAAACCTGGACCCATTCGGCTTGGAATCTGGTCAATTTCAGTTTGGAAAATACCGGATGAAGCAGCCAGAAGCACCTCCGGCTACCGATATCGGGGATGCGCTCGTAGCGGGCAGAATTCTTTCCAGATACAACGCGGAGATGAAGTCGAGGAATATTTCTGGATCAGATCAGTTTTATCACTGTCTTGCAGCTTGTCGTGCGACTCAAGTGACAAGTAATGCGGGAGTTGTACTCGAATTGATGGCCATCAAGGAGGTCAAGGACTACTATGCAGGTCGGCTGGGCCTCTATGGAGACGGCACTCGAAGGAGTCACTCAGAAATGCGCAGCGACAACCTGGCCGATATGGCCGCAAATAAGCGCGGCGCTAGCTGCGAACTTGGTGAGAACTGTGCCAGGCGATGCGCGGACTACGTTCCTGCTTCATCTCGGCCGTTCTTGAATAACTATATTCCGGAGTGGTGAGATGAAAGTACGAAAAGAAGTGCTGGCGTTCTCTGCTCTATCCTTTGCGTTGTGCCTGGTCGGATGTGGATACGAGGAGAGGGGGTATGAATCTCTCTCTCACGTAAGTCGCGAAGGTGACTTATCAGTGGCAAGTGCTTTGTCGATTCCTGGAGATGCGGCCTTCCTTAGATTTAGGTCAGATGTTGAGTCTGGACTTTATTTCACTTCTTATGAGACGCATGACTCGGCTGCTTACATTCAGGAGCATGGGATGCTGGTTGCTGTGGCACCCCAAGATAAGGTCATTCGTGATTCCATTGGTTTTAATGTTAATTTGCCTGGGCGCGCACGCTTCTACTACACTTGTTCTTCATCTTTAAGGTATCGAAATAATCCGCACTCTGGTTACGATGAAATAATTTTGATGGGGGTTGCTGATGACAGAGTTTACCAATGGAATCGGCGGCACGATGAAAGGCTGGGGAGTGTGCTGTGTAATGGTCATCGATAGAATGCGTGGCGGCGGATAGTGCCGACTACTAGCCTGTGACGACAGTGAACGTTTGGTTGAGTTGCGAGCAGAGCCTGTTGCCGCTCTCCTGAGCGCGATCTGCTACGGTGGGATGTGCCAGAGCGCGGCGACCAAGAGTGAACGGATTCCAGACGCTCGGTGCACCGGGTTCCGCAGGTGTGCACCCAGATTCTGCTGATGCTGGCGGTGTTGCCCTTGATCTGGGCGATTGCCACGGGCCAATGGGTCTGGGCAGGAATGATCTGGCTGGTGCTGTATGTGCTGTATGTGCTGTGTTGGCTCCTCGGCGCAGTCAGGCACGCACGAAGCCCGATTGTCCGTGCCGTGCGGGACCCCAACCGCTGCTACGCCCGCAGGCCGAACGCATGAGCGGCCGGCACACCGCCCTGCATCCGGGAACCCTATGACACGCGAATGTCTCATGATGTTTGCCACAGCGTCAGCCTTGGCGGCCTGCAACAGCGGTGATCGCTTGGGTGAGCTGCAGACTAAGCCTGTTTTCGCGCAGCTGAGCGGGGCCTACTACGGTGGAATGTGCGAGGGCGCGGCGAGCACCGACAAGCAGATCGCCGAAATTCGCGCTATGAAAATCCATAGCCGTGCCGGTGAATGCCGAGTGCTCTACGTGGATGGCGTGAACCGTGCCGGCGAACTTCTGATCTACGCGGAAGAGCCAGGCGAGCGCCTGGCTTGCGGCGGGTTGCTTCAACGGCTGAAGGCGAAGGATGCCAATGCGGCGGTCATTGCCAAGGCCGGCGAGCGCTGCAGCTGATCGATAGCCCTTGCCCTGGTAGAGGCCAACCTTGGTTGGCCCCCTCGAAAACTACCCACCAAGGTGGGTATCTACCAGAGCGGTTGCCCGCTCCAGCCCATGACCTCCAGCCGATTGTCGCCATCGCCCTGAGCGCGTAAGTTGCGGGCAACCCTTTCCCGGAGTGCCCCATGAAGCCGATCGCGCTGGCCGTTGCCCTGGCCCTGACCGCCGCCCCGCTGCTGTCCGCCCCGTCGGCGCTGGCCGCACCCGCTGCCAAGGCCGCCACCCCGGCCAGCCCGGCCTGGGTGGCCCGCAGCAATGCGCTTGCGCAGATCCTGCTGGACGCGCAGGGGCCATTCCAGCCGGAAGAGACCGGCTTCTTCGGTGTGCCCGGCTACGACGACAAGGTGGCCGATCTCGGCCCCGACAACGGCAAGCGCTACCGTGCGGCGATGGCCAAGGCCCGCGACGAGCTGAAGGCGAAGCTGGCCACGGAGAAGGATCCCAACGTTCGCCAGGATCTGGCGATCATGATCCACGCCGCCGACCAGAACATCGAAGGCAGCACGCTCAACGAGAAGTACCTGCTGCCGTGGAGCGACGCACCGCAGACCGTGTTCAGCGGCCTCAACCTGCTGCTGTCCGACCAGGTACCGGCCGAGCGCCGGGCCAAGGCACTGGACCGCCTCAAGGCCTATGCCGGCCTGCAGCCGGGTGGCACCGCGTTCACCACGCTGGCCCGCCAGCGCTACGAGGAACGCCTGAAGGACAGCGCGCTGCTGCAGCCCACGCAGATTGAAGTGCAGCAGTCGCTGGACAATGTCGAGACCTACATCAGCGGCATCGAGACGCTGCTGAAGAAGTACCAGATTGCCGGCGCCGATGAGGCGATGAAGACGCTGGCCGGGCAGATGAAGGACTACGCCGCCTGGACCCGCAGGGAAGTGCTGCCGAAGGCGCGCACCGATGCCCGCCTGCCGGCCCCGCTGTATGCCTTCCAGCTCAAGCAGGTCGGCATCGACATCGACCCGAAGCTGCTGATGCAGCGTGCGCAGCTGGAATTCATGGAAACCCGCTCGGCCATGCAGCAGCTGGCGCCGCTGGTGGCGAAGGAGAAGGGCCTGAAGGTGGCCGACCCGAGCGACCCGGTGGCGGTCATCCGCGCACTGAAGGCCGACAAGATTGCCAATGACCAGTTGGAAGGCCACTACCGCAAGGTGATCGATGCCATCGATCCGCTCATCCGCGAGCACGGCATTGTCGATGTGCCCAAGCGTGCCATGCAGATGCGCCTGGGCTCGGCGGCGGAAAGCGCGGCCAGCCCGGCCCCGCACTTCCTGCCGGCACCGCTGGTCAACAACACCGGGCAGCAGGGCACCTTCGTGCTGCCGCTGGGCAACCCGGCCGCCGGCGAGGGCGCGCAGTACGACGATTTCAACTTCGGCTCGGCGGCGTGGACGCTGAGCGCGCATGAAGGCCGCCCCGGCCACGAGCTGCAGTTCACCGCGATGGTCGAGCGTGGCGTGTCGCTGGCACGCACCATGTTCGCGTTCAATTCGGTGAACGTGGAAGGCTGGGCGCTGTACGCCGAGGCCGAGATGGTGCCGTACGAGCCGCTGGACGGTCAGCTGATCGCGCTGCAGTTCCGTCTGCTGCGCGCGGCCCGCGCCATGCTCGACCCGATGCTCAACCTGGGCCTGACCGACCGTGCCAACGGCGAGCGCGTGCTGATCGAGCAGGTCGGCCTGTCCAAGGCGATGGCCACCCAGGAACTGGACCGCTACACGGTACGCATGCCGGGCCAGGCGGGCAGCTACTTCTATGGCTACACCCGCATTCTCGAGCTGCGCATGCAGACCGAGCTGGCGCTGGGCGCGAGGTTTGACCGCTTGGCGTTCAACAACTTCCTGCTCGACCAGGGCCTGCTGCCGCCGGACCAGCTGGCTGAAGCGGTGCAGCAGCAGTTCGTGCCGAAGTACCGGAAGAAGTAAGCGGTAGTGCCGGCCGCTGGCCGGCATTGCCTTTACCCGGTAGGTTGCCGGCCAGTGGCCGGCACTACCCCGTCAACGTTGCGGGGTAATTGTCTGCGTCGGCAGCCGCGCAGGCGCTTCCGGGTTCGGCACCCAGATCGCGACACCGGCCGCGCGCTTCTGCGTGGTCGGAATGCCGATGCCCACGCCGCCGCCCACGTGCGATCCGTAGCTGCCCGCACCCACCGACATGCCCACCGGCGAGCCGCTGCTGCCCACGCCCATCAGGATCACGCCGTTGGCCCCGAGGGCTGCAGCCTCGCGCTTGAGCCGCGCCACGGCAGCATCGGTTTGGCCCTGGGTACCAAAACCCACCGCCGAGGACGATTCCAGCTGGGCGATTTCCAGTGAACCGGCCGGTGGCGTCGAATAGATCTGTACCAGCGCCGGGTCGATCGGCGCGCGCGCGCGGCCCAGCATGACCTTGGAGGTGCTGGCGCAACCGGCGGCGGCCAGCAGCATTGCGGTCAAGGCAATCCAACGGATGTTCATGGCATTTACCCCTGTAGGACAGTTCGGATCATCGGGCGGGGACTCTGAATCGGCGCCAACATCCCCATCCGGGCCATGGCCGCATGCTGGCACGGGGCGGGTGAGCGTGCCGCCAACGACGGTAGGCGGCAGCACCGGGAACGGCTACTGTTGGGGCAGAAACCAACCACAGGGGTGTCCGGCATGGGTGTGATCAGTCTGTTGTGGGGCATCGTGGCGCTGCTGTGGATGATCCTGGCCTTGATCCCGCTGCTGGGCTGGGGCAACTGGTTCCTCATCCCGTTCGCGGCCGTCGGGGCCGTCATCGCTGCGCTGGGCATCCTCTTCACCCACCCCAGCAAGCGCGGCCGGGCCAAGACCGGGCTGGTCCTGAACGGCATCGTGGTGCTGGTCGGCATCATCCGCCTGAGCCTGGGCGGCGGGGTGATCTGAGTCGCGCCTACGGGTGCGACCGGGCGTCGCAGGCCTTCGGCCCGCCATCGGGCAGGGGAGTACAATGCCGGGCTGCGCGAGCTTCCCGCGTGCCTGTGAAACCGCGCCCGGCGCGGCTGCCCCCATGATCATTCGTCCCCGCCCCCACGGCTGGCAACTGCTGTACATCCTGCGCGGCTCCATCGTGCCGGCCATCGCGCCGAAGGTGCTGGCCATTCTGGTGCTGTCCATTGCAGTGGCCGCCGTGGTGGAACTGGCCCCGCCCATCGGCATCGAGCGGGTATCGGTTACGCCATTCACCCTGCTCGGCCTGGTCCTGTCCATCTTCCTCAGCTTCCGCAACAGCGCCTGCTACGACCGCTGGTGGGAAGGCCGCAAGCTGTGGGGCCAGCTGATCTACGAATCGCGCTCGCTGGCGCGCCAGGTGCATCTGCTGCTGGGCGATGGCGATGTCCGCCGCCGCATCGCCTACCTCACCACCGCCTTCGCCCACGCCCTGGCCGCACGCCTGCGCGGGCGCGTGGTGGCCCTGGTGGCGCTGCCGTGGCTGGACAAGCCGCAGCGCGAACGGCTGGCCGGGCGCGAGAACGTGCCTGATGCGCTGCTGTCGATGATCGCCGCCGAGCTGGCCCAGGCGCTTCGCAGCGGCGCGCTGGAGCCGATCCTCTACACCCAGCTGGAGGAGCGCCTGCACGCGATGTCCTCCATCCAGGCTGGCTGCGAGCGCATCCTCAGCACCCCGCCGCCGTTCGCCTATACCCTGCTGCTGCACCGTTGCGCGTGGATGTTCTGCGTCCTGCTGCCGTTCGGCCTGGCCAGCTCGCTGGGCTGGGGCACGCCGGTGCTGTCGGCGGTGCTGGCCTATGCCTTCTTCGGTCTGGACCAGCTGGGCGAGGAAATGGAAGAGCCCTTCGGCCTGGAGCCGAACGACCTGCCGCTGGATGCCATGGTGCGCACGATCGAAATCGACCAGCTCGACGCGCTCGGTGAACGCCCCCTGCCCGAACCCCTGCTGCCGCAGGGCTACCTGTTGCAATAGCCACTCCCCGGAGCCTGCCATGCCTCACCCCCATTACCGCCCGCGGCGCATGCGCCATGACGAATTCTCGCGCCGCCTGATGCGCGAAAACACGCTGACCACCGACGACCTGATCTACCCGGTATTCGTGCACGGACTGGCCGGCCGCACCGCCGTGCCGTCGATGCCCGGCGTGGAGCGGCTGTCGATCGAGGAGCTGCTGAAGGTGGCCGAAGAGGCGCTGGAACTGGGCATCCCGGTGATCGACCTGTTCCCGGTCATCGACAGCTCGCAGAAGTCGTTGGATGCGGCCGCCGCCTGGGCCGAAGACGGTCTGGCGCAGCGTGCGATCTGCGCACTGAAGACGCGCTTCCCGGAACTGGGCGTGATGACCGATGTGGCCCTGGACCCGTACACCACGCACGGCCAGGACGGCATCATCGATGACAAGGGCTACGTGCTCAACGACATCACCGTCGAGGCGCTGGTGAAGCAGTCGCTGTCGCATGCCGAAGCCGGCGCGGACATCATCTCGCCCTCGGACATGATGGATGGCCGCATCGGCGCGATCCGCCGCGCGCTGGATGCCGACCACCACCTCAACGTGCGCATCATGGCCTACTCGGCCAAGTACGCCTCGGCGTTCTACGGCCCGTTCCGTGATGCGGTGGGCAGCGCCGGCAGCCTCGGCAAGGCCGACAAGAAGACCTACCAGATGGACCCGGCCAACGGCGACGAGGCCCTGCGTGAGATCGCGCTCGACCTGGAGGAGGGTGCGGACATGGTGATGGTCAAGCCGGGCATGCCCTACCTGGATCTGGTGCGCCGGGTGAAAGAGAAATTCGGCGTGCCGACCTTCGCCTACCAGGTCAGTGGCGAGTACGCGATGATGAAGGCCGCCTTCGCCAACGGCTGGCTGGATGAACGCGCCTGCGTGCTGGAATCGCTGCTGGGCTTCAAGCGCGCCGGCGCCGACGGCGTATTGACCTATTTCGCGCCGCAGGTGGCGCGTTGGCTGCGCGAGCGCTGACAATAGCGCTCTCGACGGACGGAGGAACACGCGATGGGACCGGAAATGGGTTGGATGCAATGGCTGATCTGGGGCACCGGCACGCTGGTGTTCGGCGCCATCATCGTCGGCGTGTTCGTGGCTGCGTGGCGGGCCAGCCGACGCCCGCCGGAGCAGCTCTCCGCCGCCGCCCGCGTGGCCCGTGAGCAGGCCCTGCCGGAGAGCGTGCAGGCCGAACTGGCTGCGCTGAACCGCCGCAAGGACAACGGCCAGCTGAGCGAGATCGATTACGAGAAGCAGCGCGCCCAGGTGCTGGCGCGCTGACGCCTGCGTCGGGGGAACTCATCCACGCATGGCGTGGATCTACAACAGAGCGGGTTCCAGTAGATCCACGCCATGCGTGGATGGATGCCTCCGTTACCCGCCGCACCCGGCCACGGTCACCACCTTCGGCGCCGCCAACCGGTACACATCCACGCCCCCGGCGCGCGGTGCCTTCGCTGCACTGCTGGCCACCATCATCTCGCCCGGCTTGGCGTTGTCCACCACCGGCGCGCCGGTCCAGCCGCCGGTCAGGTTGAATGACAGGCCCAGCGGCTGCAGCGCGGCACCGCTCCAGGCGCAGGCGCTGGTCATCACCTGCGACGCCTTGCCGTTGCCACGGCTGAACACCACCGCGCCGCCATTGCCCAGCCAGTCGCCATCGGTCTCATCGCCGGCGGTGTTGAGGGCAGCCAGGGCTACGGCTGCGCCGCGCACGCCCTGCGCATCCAGCGGCGCCACGAACAGATTCCAGCCCGCGCCATGCCCCTGGTCGCGCGCGAACAGCAACCGGCGGCCATCGGCACTCAGGGCCGCGCCACGCTCGGCACCGCTGCCATCCTTGCCGGGCAGTGCCTGCGCGCGGCCGATGCTGCCATCGGCGGCCACCGCGGCGCGGTACAGCGCCCATTTCCCCTCGCGGCCGGCAGCGAACAGCAGCCAGTGGCCATCGCGGCTGAAATACGGGTCCAGCGCCTCGCGGGCCACGTCCACCGGCAGGGCCTGGGCCTGCTGCCAGCGGCCATCCACCACCCGTGCCTGCCATAGCCCCCAGCCTGCCTCGCCGCGGCGGGCGAAGACGATGCGCTGGCCATCGGCACTGATCGTCGCCCGGCCCTCGTCGGCACGGGTGGAGACCACACCCATGCCCTCGATGCCGTACTCGTTCAATGCCATCGCCACAGGGGCAGAGAGTAGACTGGCGGCCAGCACCAGCAGGGGCGGGGTGATGCGCATCATCCGGGTCTTTGCACGAAAGTGCACCAGTCTAGCCAGCTTGAGGATTCCATGACCGATCATTACGCCGTCTTCGGACACCCCGTTGCCCACTCGAAGTCGCCGCTGATCCATGCGACGTTCGGACGCCAGGAAGGCATCAGCATCGACTACCGCGCGATCGATCTGGCCCCGGACGCTTTCCTGGCCGGGCTGGAAGCCTTCGCCGCCGAAGGCGGTGTCGGCGCCAACGTCACCCTGCCGCACAAGGAAGCCGCGTTTTCGGTGTGCACCACGCTGACCGCGCGCGCGCGCCGCGCCGGCTCGGTCAACACCCTGCTGCGCAAGGGCGACCGCTGGCATGGCGACACCACCGATGGCATCGGGCTGGTGCGTGACCTGACCGACCGCCACGGTCTGGACCTGCGTGGCCGCCGCGTGCTGCTGATCGGCGCGGGTGGTTCGGCGCGCAGCGTCGCTCCGGCGCTGCTCGATGCCGGCATCACCGAACTGGTGGTGGTCAACCGCACGCCGGAACGCGCCGACGAACTGATCGATGCCATGGGCGAGCCGGGCCGCGCCATCAGCCGCTACTGGGAAGACCTGCGCGAGCTGGGCGATTTCGAACTGATCCTCAACGCCACCTCGGCCGGTCGCGACCGCGACGTGGAGTTCAAGCTGCCGCTGTCGCTGGTCAATTCGATGACCACCGCGGTGGACCTCAACTACGGTGAGGCCGCCATCGCGTTCCTGGCCTGGGCGCGCGCAGCCGAGTGCCGCAACACCGTCGATGGGCTGGGCATGCTGGTCGAGCAGGCGGCCGAGAGCTTCCTGCAGTGGCACGGCGTGCGCCCGCAGACCGACGAGGTCTACCAGCAGCTGCGCACCGGTGCTGGTGCCTTTGCCGGCCAGGACTGAGCCATGGACAGTTCTTCGCTGCTGCTGAGCGTTTTGAGCATGATCGGCGTGCGCCTGCCGGTGCTGATCGCCCTGTGCGTCGGCCTGGTCTGGGTGATCGGCGCGCCGCGGGATGCGGCCCGCAGCGGTGCGCTGGCCGGGCTGGTGCTGCTGCTGGTGGCCAACCTCGGCGGTGTGGTCGCCAACGTGGTGCCGCTGTGGATGGTCAGCAGCGGCGATTTCACCGCCATCTCGGCGATGAGCGCGGTGCTGGGCGGCGTGCAGTTCGTGCTGTCACTGCTGAGTGCGCTCGGTATCGTGCTGGTGGTGTGGGCGCTGGTGCGCGTGCTGCGCCAGCGGCCGCCGCTGCCTGCGGACCGGTAGCGCCGGGCCATGCCCGGCAAGCGCAGCGGTCCTGACAGAGCCGCCGGGCGTGGCCCGGCGCTACCGTAGATGGGCTGGCAACGCCGCATCTGCCCCGGCCCTGTACAGCCATCCGGCCCATGAAAGCCAACCCCCGACGCCGCTGACCCTGTTCAGCGCCCGCGCCTCGGTCCCGGTGGCCGGCCATGCGACAATGGCCAGCCTGATCCAGCCACGGTAGTTCCCGGCGTGACCGAAACCGTCGCCGCCCCGCGCAAGCTCGATGACGCCTTGAAGGATGCGATCCGCAAGGCGTACACGACGCTGCAGGCCAACACCCCCGGCTTCGCCACCCGCCGCTCGCAGAGCCAGATGATCGGCGTGGTGTCGCGTGCGCTGTCCACCAGCGGCGGCGTGGGCGTGGTGGAGGCACCGACCGGTGTCGGCAAGAGCCTGGGCTACCTGACCGCCGGTGTACCGATTGCGTTGGCCAGCAAGAAGAAGCTGGTCATCAGCACCGGCACGGTAGCGCTGCAGTCGCAGCTGGTCGAGCGCGACATTCCCAATTTCCTCAAGGCCACCGGCCTGGAAGCGACCGTGGCGCTGGCCAAGGGGCGCACCCGCTACCTGTGCACGCGCAACGCCGCCGAAGCGCAGGGCGAGGGCGCGCAGGGCGGCATGTTCGAGGACGAAGCGCCGCTGTACGACCGGCCGCTGGCGCCCATCGAAATGGATATCGCCAAGCGTCTGTCCGATGCCTTCACCAGCGGTGCGTGGGATGGCGACATCGACAACGCACCGGAAACCATCAGCCCCGGCCTGCGCAGCCGCATCACCACGCCGGCTTCGGCTTGTGGGGGACGGCGCTGCGCGTACTCGGCGCAGTGCGCGGTGCTGCGCTCACGCAACACCGTGCGTGATGCGCAGATCGTGGTGACCAACCACGCGCTGCTGCTGTCGGCGCTGTCCATTGGTGACAGCGACAACGGCCAGCCGATGATCGCCGCACCGTCGGACATGCTGCTGGTGCTGGACGAAGGCCACCATATCGGCAACGTGGCCATCGACCAGGGCGCGGCCAGCCTGGCCCTGGACGACATGGCCAAGCGCGTCGGCCGCCTGCAGATCCTGATTGCCGGTGCCTACCGCGCGGTCGACAAGGACCGCCTGGGCAACCTGCTGCCGAACGAGGCCATCGACGTGGCCGGCAACGTGGCCAAGCAGCTGCGTGCCTTCCGCGACCACATCGAAGCGGTGTGGATGCCGGCACCGGCCGACGAAGATCCGATGTGGCGTGCCGCCAACGGGCGCCTGCCCGAGGCGTGGCGCGAGCCGATCGAAGCGCTGGCCGATGACACCCGCAGCCTCTACAACTGGGCCCATGCCGCCAACGCCCAGGTGGCCAAGGGCAAGCCGGACGACGCTGCGCGCGAGCGCCTGCAGCGCAACCTCGGCATGGCGCTGGAAATGATCGAGCAGCAGTACAACCTGTGGCAGGCCTGGCGCCGCGAGGACAAAGACGGCGCGCCGCCCACCGCGCGCTGGGTCACCGCCACCCGCGAGGGCGACCTGGTGCTGCACGGCTCGCCGGTGTCGGCCGCACACGTGCTGCGCAAGCTGCTGTGGGATGAAGTGGATTCGGTGGTGATGACCTCGGCCACGCTGACCGGCGGTGGCGATTTCCAGTCGCTGGCGATCGACAACGGCATTCCCGACGAGGCCGAGATGGTCTCGTTGGCCTCGCCGTTCGACCTGCCCAACCAGGCCGAACTGATCGTGCCGAAGTTCCCGGTCACACCCGACGACCGCGAAGGCCATCCGCGCGAAGTGGCACGTTATCTGGACCAGGAACTGGACTGGGCCAAGGGCTCGATGGTGCTGTTCACCTCGCGCTGGAAGATGGAAAAGGTGGCCGGGCTGATGTCGGCGGCCCGCCGCAAGCAGGTGCTTGTGCAGGGCGAGATGTCCAAGACCCGGCTGATCGACGAGCACCTGCGCCGCGTCGCTGCCGGCGAAGGCTCGGTGTTGTTCGGCCTGAACTCTTTCGGCGAGGGCCTGGACCTGCCCGGCGAAGCCTGCACCACGGTGGTCATCACCCAGGTGCCGTTCGCGGTGCCGACCGACCCGCAGACCGCCACCCTGAGCGAATGGGTGGAAGCGCGCGGCATGAACGCCTTCAACCTGATCGCCATCCCGCACGCGCTGCGCACGCTCACCCAGTTCGCCGGCCGCCTGATCCGTACCTCCACCGACACCGGCCGCGTGGTCATCCTCGATTCGCGGCTGCTGACCCGCCGCTACGGCAAGCGCATCATCGACGCGCTGCCGCCGTTCAAGCGGGTGATCGGCTGAATGAATATGTTCATTTAAATGAATGATCTAGCAGGATTAGCATAAATTATTTTTTCATTTGATAATCTACCGAAGCCGAAAATAAATGGCCCTAATTCTATGCTCACCTTCCATCGCCCTGAGTTTGCACGCGAGTTGGCCGAAAGTCTGCTGGGGATACGGTTGTTTGGAGCTACAAGTGGACTTTTCCTCGCCAATCGGCGACGCACCGGGAAGACCACCTTTCTTCTCGCAGACTTGAAGCCTGCACTGGAAAATCTTGGGGCTGTCGTTGTCTACGTTGATCTCTGGGCAGATCAGCAGATGCAGCCAGGAGCGCTGATCGCCAAGGCAATCGGCTCAACGCTCCGGGAGCACGAGGGCGTGGGCGCCAAGGCCATTGCTGGCGGGCTGCGCAAGATCAGCGCCCTGGGGGTGACTGTCGAGGTCGGGAGCGCGCAACTCGGGAACGAAGTGAGCTTGGCCGACATGCTCGCCGAGCTCCATCGTCTGAGCCAGCGCAAGATCGTGCTGATCATTGATGAGGCGCAGCAGGCAACCGTACCTGGTTCAGGCGGTATGGAGGCGATGGCTGCGCTGAAATCAGCACGTGATCAATTGAACCTCGGCGGCAAGTACACGTTGGGCATAGTGATGACCGGGTCGGATAGAGACAAGCTGTGCCGACTTGTGAACACGAACATGGCGCCCTTCTTTGGCTCCGAGATCGATATCATGCCGACGCTCGATCACCACTACACTGATTGGATGGCTGATCTGGTCGAGAATGATCGACACGACATCCGTGTCGATAGGGGGGTGCTCCATCAGGCATTTGCAGATCTTGGGCATCGTCCAGAATTACTGCATCAGATCATTGGCCAGCTGACGGGCATCGGGCGGCCGCCCGCTGATCGATTCAATGAAGTACTTGCCGAGCGAGCCGCACAGGAGCGCGGCGCGTGTGAGGTACAGTACGCCAACACGTACGCTGGCTTGAAGCCTGCCGCGAAAGCTGTCCTGTCGCGAATTCTTGCTGGACGCGGGCAGGGCATGTTCAAGCCCGATGCAAAAGCCGAATACAGACAGGTGGCCGGAAAAACGCTCGCCGACACTCAGATACAAGGCGCTTTGGACAAAATGCGCGGCGGAGAAAGCCCTCTGATCTGGAAATCAGATCGTGGCGACTATGCATTGGAAGATACCCGCATGCGCGACTGGTACCAGTCACTGAAGAACAGCGGAAACTGGCCGCCCGTGCCCTGACCGACAGCTTTTCAATCACCGGCCATCCGGCGGCGTAACGTAACGCCGCTGCTCTGCTTGGATCCAGTCTGCACAGTGATGTTCACAGCGGCTGTTGGCTGCAGTCGTTGGGGGATGTCCCGCGCTCAGTCGCCCAGCAGGGCGGCGTTGCGGACCGCGCCCTTGTCGGCGCTGGTGGCCAGCAGGGCGTAGGCCTTCAGGGCGCTGGTGACCTTGCGCGGGCGGGCTTCACGTGGCTTCCAGCCACGTGCGTCGGCCTCGCTGCGGCGCTGCGCCAGGATTGCCTCGTCCAGCAGCAGGTCGATGCGGCGGGCGGGGATGTCGATGCGGATGCGGTCGCCGTCTTCCACCAGGCCGATGGTGCCGCCGCTGGCGGCTTCCGGCGAGACGTGGCCGATCGACAGGCCCGAGGTGCCGCCGGAAAAACGACCGTCGGTCAGCAGCGCGCACTGCTTGCCCAGCCCCTTCGATTTCAGGTAGCTGGTGGGGTAGAGCATTTCCTGCATGCCCGGGCCGCCCTTCGGGCCTTCGTAGCGGATGACCACCACGTCGCCGGCTTTCACTTCATCGGCGAGGATACCGGCCACGGCCGCGTCCTGGCTCTCGAACACGCGTGCGCTGCCCTCGAACACGTGGATGGACTCGTCCACGCCGGCGGTCTTCACCACGCAGCCATCGACGGCCAGGTTGCCGCGCAGCACGGCCAGGCCGCCTTCGGCCGAGTAGGCGTGTTCGACGCTGCGGATGCAGCCTTCGGCGCGGTCCACGTCCAGCGTGGGCCAACGCGTGGCCTGGCTGAAAGCCACCTGGGTGGGAATGCCGGCCGGGCCGGCACGGAAGAAGTCGTGCACGCTGGATTCGTCGCTGACCGCCACGTCCCAGCGCTCGATGGCATCGGCCAGAGTGCGGCTGTGCACGGTCGGCACGCGGGTATCCAGCAGGCCGCCACGCGCCAGTTCGCCCAGGATGCCGTACACGCCGCCGGCGCGGTGCACGTCTTCCATGTGGTACTTGGGGGTGTTCGGTGCCACCTTGCACAGCTGCGGCACGCGCCGCGACAGCGCATCGATGTGGGTCAGGTCGAAGTCCACTTCCGCTTCCTGCGCGGCCGCCAGCAGGTGCAGGATGGTGTTGGTCGAGCCGCCCATGGCGATGTCCAGGGTCATCGCGTTGGCGAACGCGGCCTGGGTGGCAATGCCACGCGGCAGCGCGCTTGCTTCCTCGCCGCCATACCAGCGGTGGCACAGTTCGACGATCAGGCGGCCGGCACGCAGGAACAGCTGCTCGCGGTCGGCGTGGGTGGCCAGGGTCGAGCCGTTGCCGGGCAGCGACAGGCCCAGCGCTTCGGTCAGGCAGTTCATCGAGTTGGCGGTGAACATGCCCGAGCAGGAACCGCAGGTGGGGCACGCGCTGCGCTCGAACTCGGCGACCTTTTCGTCGCTGGCGCTTTCGTCGGCGGCGATGACCATCGCATCGACCAGGTCCAGCTTGTGCTCGGACAGCCTGGTCTTGCCCGCTTCCATCGGCCCGCCCGAGACGAACACCACCGGGATGTTGAGGCGCAGTGCGGCCATCAGCATGCCAGGGGTGATCTTGTCGCAGTTGGAAATGCACACCAGCGCGTCGGCGCAGTGCGCGTTGACCATGTATTCGACCGAGTCGGCGATGATCTCGCGGCTGGGCAGCGAATACAGCATGCCGTCGTGGCCCATGGCGATGCCGTCGTCGACGGCAATCGTGTTGAATTCCTTGGCGACGCCGCCGACCTTCTCGATCTCACGCGCGACCAGCTGGCCGAGGTCCTTCAGGTGCACGTGGCCGGGCACGAACTGGGTGAAGGAGTTGGCGATGGCGATGATCGGCTTGTGGAAATCGCCGTCCTTCATGCCGGTGGCGCGCCACAGAGCGCGGGCGCCGGCCATGTTGCGGCCGGCGGTGGAGGTGCGGGAGCGGTATTCTGGCATGGCTGGCGGAACGGGCGGGCCGTACAACGTGGGGGTCGCCTGATCATGGCGGAGTTTTTCGGTTGCTGCTGCAACCACCGAAGATGGTCCGGCCGGGCTGCGCCCGGCACCCGCAGAGGCAACGTCAACGTCAACGTCAAAAGCGGGCTATCCGTGGGATGGCGGGGTGGGTCCGGTTACGGGGGACGCCGTGAATCCGTCCCTGGAGGCTCGGTCGCGCCATCCATGGCGCTCACGCCCCCGCAACCGGACCCACCCCGCCTTCGACAGTTGGCCGGGGGCCAGTAGATCCACGCCATGCGTGGATGGAGATCAGACGGAAAGGCGAAAATGAAATTCCGTTCATCTTCCCCACTTTGCCGATTCCGGTTGTTGGTGCGGATTTGGCATCATTGGGGGAATTGATCCGACTCCGAGGCATGACGCCATGAAGCGTTCCCGCACCACCGCGCTGCTGCTGATGAGCGCCGCACCCCTGCTGTTCACCGCCTGCCAGAAGGAAGAGCAGGTGCAGGTGCAGGAAGGCCTGTACACCTCGGTGCAGGCCTGCACCGAGGCGACGGGCGACCCGTCCTCGTGCCGCAACGCCTTTGCCGAGGCGCAACAGAAGGCCGCCGATGCGGCGCCGAAGTACGCCAGCAAGGAAGCCTGCGAGCAGGACTACAAGCCGGAGCAGTGCGTGCAGCAGCACACTTCGGCCGGTACCTCGTTCATCGGCCCGATGATGATGGGCTTCTTCATGTCTCAGATGCTGAGCAACCGCGGTGGCCTGGCCCCGCAGGCGCCGGCGTCGGCTCCGGCCTATCAGGACAAGAACGCCGGCTGGGCGCGCCCGGCCCCGGGCGGCACCGGCGGCATGAACACCGCCAGCGGCATCGGTGCGGGCAAGGCCGGCCTGGCCCCGGTCAGCAGCGAGCCGAACCGCGCCGTTACCGCCAGCCGCAGCGGCTTCGGCAGCACCAGCGCCCGCCGCAGCGGCGGCAGCTTCGGCGGCTGACCGGCCCATGCAGCGTATCCGCATTGCCGAGCGCGCCCAGTGGCGGGCGCGCGCGGAGGAAGCCGGTTTCCGCTTCCACACCATCGACGGCCAGCCGTATTGGGATGAAAGCGCGTACTACGCCTTCACCCTGCGCCAGATTGAAGTCGACATCGAGGACCCCAGCGCCGAGCTGCACCAGATGGCGCTGGACCTGGTGGGCGATGTCATCGCCAGCGAACGCCTGATGGACCAGTTGGCGATCCCCGCGCACTACCGCGACTGGATCGCCGAGAGCTGGCGCCAGCGCCAGCCGCACCTGTACGGGCGGCTGGACCTGGCCTACGACGGTACCGGTCCGGCCAAGCTGTACGAACTGAACTACGACACGCCCACCTCGCTGTTCGAGGCCAGCTTCTTCCAGTGGCAGTGGCTGGAGGACCAGCGCAACGCCGGTCGCCTGCCGCAGCACGCCGACCAGTTCAACGGCATGCACGAAGCTCTGGTCGAGCGCTTCGGCGAGCTTGCCGGGCGCCTGCCGCCGCCGCTGTACTTCAGTGCGGTGGGCAGTTCGGACGAAGACCGTGGCACGGTCGACTATCTGCGTGACTGCGCGGCCCAGGCCGGCCTGCAGGGCGAGGCCATCGCCATCGAGGACATCGGCCTGTCGGTGGATGGCCGCTTCACCGCGCTGGATGACACGGTGATCGGCACGCTGTTCAAGCTGTACCCGCTGGAAGACCTGATGGCCGAGGAATTCGGCCGCGCGCTGCCCGGTTCGGGCATCCAGCTGCTGGAACCGGCGTGGAAGGCGGTGCTGAGCAACAAGGGCATCCTGCCGCTGCTGTGGCAGCGCAATGTCGGCCACCCGAACCTGCTGGAAGCGCACTTCGATGACGGCAGCGCGCTGGCCTCGGGCTGGGTGCGCAAGCCGCTGTTCTCGCGCGAAGGTGCCAACATCGAGATGCACCTGGCCGATGGCAGCACCCAGCGCAGCGACGGCCCGTACGAAGGCCCGGCGATCATCCAGCGTGCGCACCCGCTCACCCGCTTCGAAGGCGGCTACCCGCTGGTCGGCAGCTGGGTGATCGGCGACCACGCCTGCGGCATCGGCATCCGCGAGGATGACAGCGCGATCACCCGCGACAGTGCGCGCTTCGTGCCGCACGCGATCGTGGACGAGGCACCGACGCGGATCTACGTCTGATGGCAGTGCGGCGGCCCTTGGGCCGGCGCGGGCGATCGACGCCGGTGCCGGGTCGGCACTTCGATGATGGCCGCACGCTGCACGCCTTCGCCGGGCGCGTGGCGGTGCGCTGCCATCGCTGCGATACGCCGGGCTGGGTCATCGCCAGCTGGCAACCCTACCGCTGGACCGCGCGTTTCCGCTGCACCGGCTGCAGCGCGGCGTTGGACAGTGGCGCCTGGGTTGGCGCGGTGCGCATCGATGGCCGCCGCCCGTGCGGCTACTGCGGCCACCAGTGGGTGTGCGTGCACCAGCATCGGCCGTCTGCATCGACGACGGTGCCCGAGGTGCTGCCGGCCAAGTGCGCGCAGTGCGGGCGCACCAGTGAAGTGAAGGTCAGCGTCTGCCCGCTGCGCGACGACGAGCCGGCGGATCCGCATTTCGGTCTGCCGCTGCGCCTGGTGGAAGCCACACGCGCCGGGCTGCTGTGGGCCTACAACGCCGAGCACCTGCAGGCGCTGCACGACTACGCGACGTCGGCATTGCGCGAGCATGGCGGCGTGCACAACGCCTCGATGTTCTCGCGCCTGCCGCAGTGGATGAAGCTGGCCCGCAACCGGGTGTTGCTGCAGCGTGCAGTGAAGCGGTTGCAGCGGCGTTTGCTGCAGGAGTAGGTAGTGCCGGCCGCTGGCCGGCAGCCGAGCATGGGCTCGGCTCTACAGGAATCAGGCAGTCTGTAGAGCCGAGCCCATGCTCGGCTCCGGTCAGAGCAGCCCTTCGCGCTTCACTGCCAGATACCGTTCCACCAGCGCGGCAGGCAGGGCGTCGGCGGTCACGTCCAGCACCATCACCTTCTCGCTGCGCAGCGCTTCGTGCGCCTTCGCGCGCTGCTGCAGGTACAGCGCGGCGGCGCCGGCCTGGGCGGCGTCTTCCCGTGTATGCACCTCGCCTTCCAGCGCGGTATCCAGTTCGCGTTCGCGCAGGCTGGCCACGCAGACCAGATGGCGGCGCTGCAGCAGGCGCACGGCCGCCAGCAGGTCTTCAATATCCTCGTCGCGCACGTTGCTGACCAGCATCACCAGGGCACGCCGGCGCTGCCGCAGCGAAACTTCGGTGGCGGCCGCCAGGTAATCGGTGGCCACGGCCTGCGGCTGCAGGTCGTAGCTGGCGCGCAGGAGGTGTTCCACCGTGCCCATGCCGCGCTGCGGCGCCACCCAGCGGCGCTCGCCACCCACCGCGAACAGGCCGGCGGCATCGCCCTGGCGCAGGGCCAGATAGGCCACCACCAGCGACGCGTTCAAGGCATGGTCGAAGTGCGAAAGACCGCCTTCGCTGGCCAGCATGCGCCGGCCGCTGTCCAGCATCAGCAGCAGCTGCTGGTTCTTCTCGTCCTGGTACTCGCGCGAAATCAGCTTGCGCGCGCGTGCGGTGGCTTTCCAGTCAAGCTGGCGCAGGCTGTCGCCGACGCGGTACTCGCGCATCTGGTGGAAATCCGTGCCTTCGCCGCGCCGACGCTTCACATGTGCGCCGACCAGCCGCGAGGCCTGGTCGGCACTGAACAGGGCGAAGCGGGTGAGCGGGACGAAGTTGGGATACACCCGCACGTCCAGGGCCGGCGGCAACGTGCGCTGCTGCCACCATAGCCGCCACGGCGAGCGGATGCGTACATCCACGCCGTCGAACTGGAAGCGCCCGCGCTGTTGCGGCTGCACCTGGTAGTGCAACGTGCTGGCATGGCCGGCGCGCAGCTGCAGGCGCTGCGGCAATCCTTCCAGCGGCCAGCCACCGGGCACGCGATCAAACACCTGCACCAGCATCGGCTGCTCGGCCAGCAGGCGCAGGCCGATCTCGCGGCGCACGCCGAGTGCCAAGGCCTCGGGTACCTGGCGCTGTACCTGCGGCCATGCACGTCGCCACTGCCGCCACAGATCGGCCAGTGCCAGCGAGGCCACCAGCGCACCCGCCATGGCCCAGCCCCAGCGCGGCAGCAGATCGCCCAGCACCAGGCCGCCCAGCGCGGCCCAGGCAGCCAGCAGGACCAGCAGCAGCGGCGCAGGCCTCATCGGCGTGGCGCTTCCACCTTGGCCAGCAGCGCGCCCAGCACGTCGTCCGGGCCTTGGCCTTCGATCTGCAGTTCCGGTGCCAGCGCGATGCGATGGCGCAAGGCGGGCCGGGCGATGTCACGCACGTCGTCGGGGGTGACGAAATCGCGGCCGGCCAGCACTGCCTGCGCACGTGAGGCACGCACCAGCGCGATGCTGCCACGCGGGCCGGCGCCGACCGCGATACCCGGCCAGGAACGCGTGGCGGCCACGATCCGCACCGCGTAGTCGATCACTTCGTCATCGACGGTGATGGCGGCGGTGGCCTGCTGCAGGGCCAGCAGTTCGCCAGCGCCGAGCACGCGCGGCACCTGGCTCAGGTCGAAATCGCTGGCGGCGCGGCCGTGGGTGATGGCCGCGACCATGCGCTTTTCGTCGTCCAGCTGCGGGTAGTCGATCAGCACCTTCAGCAGGAAGCGGTCCAGCTGTGCTTCCGGCAGCGGGTAGGTACCTTCCTGCTCCAGCGGATTCTGCGTGGCCAGGGCCATGAACGGCGGCGCCAGGGTGAAGGCTTTTCCTTCGATGGTCACCTGGCCTTCCTGCATCACTTCCAGCAGCGCCGACTGGGTCTTGGCCGGGGCGCGGTTGATCTCGTCGGCCAGCAGCAGGTTGGTGAACACCGGGCCGCGGCGGATCTTGAAGCTCTCGCTCCTGGGGTCGTACACCGCATGGCCGCTGACATCGCTGGGCATCAGGTCGGGGGTGAACTGCACACGGCCGTAGTCCAGTTCCATGGCCTGCGCCAGGGCGCGCACCAGCAGGGTCTTGCCCAGCCCGGGCACGCCTTCGATGAGTACGTGGCCGCCGGCCAGCAGCGCCACCATGATC
>NZ_JBNNHG010000067.1:0-19137 GCF_050268705.1 Stenotrophomonas sp. NPDC077659
GTGCCGATGCCGTACAGCAACCAGCGTTTGAACAGGTCCTTGGTCTGGTCGAACAACAGGCACAGGATGAACAGTGGCCCGAAGCCGATAAACAGCACCAGGGCGATCTTGTAGAGCAGCAGCATGGCCCCACCGATCACCGACGGACCTGCAATGCCGATGCCCGTCAGCGAGGTGACCGTGCGCTGGGTGGCAGCGTTCTGGTCACTATTTGCCACGGGAAGCGCATCGACCAGCGCGAAGATCAGACCCATGGTGCGCAGGTTGTCGTCGATCGAGTCTTCAATGTTGCCGCTGTCATTAGCGACAACTCTGTGGATCTCATTCGGCAGCGTTTTGGTCAGAAAGCCTGTCAGATTCACGCCGGCAAAGGACATTGAGGAGGCGGCAATGACAATGAGGAAGGCGCGCAGCGAACCCACCACCAAGGACATGAGCGAATCACGGCTGCGGCCGGTCACGATCATGAAGCCCTGCATCAGCACCCACAGGGTCAGCAGGGTCAGCGCGATGCCACTGACCCACCCCATGGTCCGCGAGAGCAATCCCAGCTGGAAGCTTTCAATGCGCCCATTGATGAACTCAAGAAGCTTCTCGAAGAATGCCCACTGAGTGAAGCTGCTCAGATCGAAGCCCAGCGCACTACCCATCATCTCGAAGCTCATCGCCCTGCTCCAGTCACTTAGTTGCCACCGACAGCGGGAACGCCGGGAACGGTGATGCTGCCCTTGCCGTTCAAGGCATTGCGCGTAAGCGCTTCGCGGGCGTTGTTGATATGCGCGATACGGGCTTCATACGCAGACATGTAGGTGCGGTAGCGATCGCGGTCGTTGTCCATCAGTGCGGTCAGTGCCAACAGTTCGTTGGTGTTGTACTGCACGTTGGCGTAGTCCTCGGCCGCCAGGTTGCGGCGGCGGTCCTCGATCTGCTTCAGGCGGTCGTAATTCTTCTGGGCACGCTCGAACATTCGCATCGAGAACCGGTACTGCGCCAGTTCGGTCTGGGCCGCGGCCATGCACAACTGCTGCTGCTGCTGGCCCAGCGTGGTGCTGGCACCGGCCGGGCACAGCTCATCCATCGCGGTGCTTGCGGTGGTGGGCTGGCTGGCGTTGAGCGCCTCATCGCCGGTCGGCGTAGCGATCATGTCCGGCGTCTGCGTGCCTTCGCCGTTGCGCGGGGTGATCTGCAGCTTCCGGTTCAGATCCTTCAGGTTGCCGTTGACCGTACTGTTGTCACCGATGCGGTTCTTGATTTCCTTCAGCTGGCCCGTAACGGTTCCGCCGTCGCGGCCGATGTTGCCCTTGATTTCTTCCAGCTTGTTCTGCGCGGTGGAATCGCTGACCTGCCATGCAGCCATGGCAGCGCCGGTTCCCAGCAGCGAAACGATCGCCAGCGAGAGGATGACCCACTTGTTGGCGCGCGGCATGGCCAGGGAAGTACCAAACGTCTGCTTCCATGACCGGCCGAAGCTCTGCTGGCTGCCGTTGTGGCGTTGTGCTTTAGAGTTCATGGTTCACCTCTGCTGTTCTTTATGTCGTCTACTGCGGGGCAGGCCGTTCAGCGCGTGGTCGCGCGGCGGTCTGGGGTTGCACTGCTGCGGGCACTGCCGCGTCCGGATCCCTTGCGGTTTTCGTAGAACGCCTGCAGCCATTCCTCTGGCGTCAGTTCATCGCGATCCACTTCCAGGCGCTGCGACTGTTCGCTCAGCACCCGGTCGAGGACTTCGATGTTGTCGGTGCTGGCACTGATGACGGCCAAGGCATCATCCATGCCCCGCAGGTTCAGCTGGCACACCGTGGAACCATGGCCCTGCTTGACCAGGAAGCTGCGCGAGCGCTCATCCAGGCTGACAACCACCTCGAACTCGGCCTCGGTCAACTTCAGGCCTTCCATGTAATCCTCGCGCGAGGCGCTGGGATTGGGCAGCAGGATGAAGGTCGCGGTCTGTTCGATCAGCGCGGCGGAAATATCGCTGGCCAGGGCGTCTTCCGGGCTCTGGGTGGCGAAGATGCCCAGGCCATTCTGCTTACGGATGGTCTTCTGCTTGTTCTTGGCAAATTCCTTCAGGGCGCCGCCGCCATCCAGGATCTTCCAGAATTCGTCCATCACGTAGATCAGCGGCCGCCCGTCGATCAACTCTTCCAGGCGGTGCAGCAGGTAATTGATGACCGGCACGCGCACTTCGGCGTTGTCGATGATGTCGGTGTAGTCGAAGCCGATGATGTTGGCCCGCTGCAGATCGATGATGTCGGTCGGGTTGTCGAACACCCAGCCCAGGGTGCCGCTGACGGTCCATTTGCGCAGGCGCGCGTACAGGCCATCGTCGCCCATGTTGGGCAGGCTCTTCTGGAAATTGGACATCGAGCGCAGGTGCATCGGCATGTCGAGCATGCTTTCGACCGCGCGGAAGATGTCTTCTTCCTCACGTGCGGTGTAGACGGTCTTGGCCGCCAGCACCTTGATCAGGTCGCCAAGGAACTGCACGTTGGCATCGTTGCGCTCGCACTGGAACGGGTTGAAACCAGTGGGTTTGCCGTTGTCCAGGGCCAGGTAGTTGCCACCACAGGCGCGCACGAAAATCTCCGCGCCGCGGTCCTTGTCGAAGAAGAAGATGGTGGGCGCCGGCTGGTACTTCTGCACCTGGCTGAGCAGGAAGTTGATCAGCGCGGTCTTGCCGGTACCGGACTTGCCGATGACCAGGGTATTGCCGATGGCCTTCTCACCCAGCGAGTTCTCGGCCGGGTGGGTGGCGTGGAAATTGAAATAGTACGGCTGGCCGTTGGTGGTCTGCAGCACCGTCAGGCATTCGCCCCACGGGTTGTTGTCGCGCTTGCCGGTGGCGAAGTTGTGCAGTGGCGACAGGCCCAGGAAGTTCAGTGAGCTGACATTGGCCAGCCGCGTGCGGTAGCGCCAGTTGCCCGGCAGCTGCGAGTAGAACGACGAGCACACCGCAAGGTCTTCCTTGGCGGAAACGAAACCGGCGTTGGACAGTTCGGCACGGGTGGCCGCCACGTTCTGCGACAACGTCTTCTGGTCGTCCGCATACAGGGCCATGATGAAGTGGTACTCGCCCAGGACGAAATTGCCCGAGGCTACCTGGTCCATCGCATAGTCCATTTCGGAAATCTGGCTGACGGCCTTGTCGCCGGAAGAGATCATCATGCCCTTGGTGCGCTCGAGCACCTTCAGTGCATCCTGGCGCCCCATGGGGCTGAAGGAATGGGTGATGACGTACTCGAAATCCAGGTACTTCAGTCCATTGAGGATGCCCGGGTACGTGGCCTCGCTGTATTCCTTGATGTTGAGGATGGCGCCATAGTGGTTGCGGCCGCCAGGCGCGTTGATGACGAAGTCACCCGACTTGGCCGAGAACATGTGCCGGGCCACCGGCAGGTAGTCGCTCACCGAAGCACGCAGCACCGGCACCGGCTCGTCGATGCGGTTGAGCAGGTAACCGAAGAAGGAGAGCACTTCGGAGAACACCACGCCGTTGTCGGCTTCATACATCGACAGCCGGTGCGGTGCGTAATCCTTCAGCACCGCCTCGACGTTGCCGGCCAGTTCCATCACCTTGTTGACGGCCTGGTCCTGTTCGGCCTGCAGGCGGCCCAGGTCGCTGGAACGCTCGACGAACTTCCTGCCGACCATGACCGGCCGGTAGATCATTGTCAGGTAGAGCTCGTTCTGCATGATCTTCTGCGAGGTCAGACGATCGTAATACTCGTCGGACATCTGCTGGTTGAACACGTGCTCGTACTTGCTGCGGATATCCACGCGTCCACGGCGCCGGATGTCATGCACCCAGAAGGCGACATTGACGAAATCCGGCGCACGCAGGGTCTGCAGCATGCGGTTGAAGGTGTTGTGCTTGTGCTCCAACTCCCATTCTTCGCGCCCCACGAAAGGCAGCCCATCCAGACGCCAGACAATCAGGAAGTCGCCACCGGTCGTCTTCACCACGTGCGGAGACACGTGGGAAGAGAACGGGATGAACTCGGCGATGGAAGTGTCTGGCGCCTGCATGGGACTAATCCGTTTTCGTGTCTTGAAGGTCGGGTCGGTAGCTGTTCGGAGTGAACACCCACATGCCGTTGTGGTGCTTGATGTTCTTCACCTTGGTGCGGAAGCCCATACGCAGGCCCAGCAGGCGGAAGATCATCTCGTCCTGGCGTGCCATCTGCCGCATGATCATGATGACCACCGGCAGCAGCAGCAGGAACCACATGTTGAAGTAGAACGTCAGCAGCAGGCAGCCGCCGGCGGCGATCGCGAAGGGCATGTACGGCACCCCCAGGAACATCGCCGGCCGCGTGCAGCCACGGAAGAGCGTGTCCTTACGCATACTTCATCAGGTCGAGCACCATGATGGCGCCGGTGCTGCCGGCGCTGCCGATGTTGCCGACGTTGTCGGGCAGCAGCATGTTGGCAACCTGGGCCGCGGCGCCGATCAGGAAGCCACCCACCAGCACCGGGGCCACATCGCTGATGCGCTTGTGGTTGAAGGCGATCTGGTAGCCGGCGAAGATCACGGCGATGGTGACCACGGCGATCGAGGCGATGTTCAGCAGGCCGTTGAGGTTGGTGAAGAAGTTGGTGACGCTGGTCTGTGCACCGGCCGCGTCCTGGGCGCTGGCAATGAACGGCAGCATGCACAGGCTGGCCAGGGCAACGGCGGAGATCGCACGGCGGGCGTTGGTGAGGTTGGCGTCGTTCTTCATGGCGGTTCTCTTCTCTTCGATGGGAAAGGGATACAGCGTGGATGCAGGGCTGCGGGGGCAGCCCTCGGGTGGTGCTAGAACACCAGCGCAGCGTCGCGTGGCGGCGCTGCAGTTGCAGGCATGCCGGGCGCAGGGGCCCCCGCCATGCCAGTGGAACTGGAACCGGGCGCAGCCATCGGCTGTGCCTGCTGGGCCGCCCCCGGCCAGACGTTGGGGGCCCCGCCAATGGGTTGCACACGCACCGGTGCATCACTGGTGGGCACTGCGCCCGCCGTGCGCGGATCGACCGCCGCCACAGGTGCAGGTGCCTGCATGGGTACGGCGGGCATCTGCTGCGTGGCCTGTGGCTGGCCGGAGGTCGCAGGCAGCAGGCGTGACAGCGCCGCTTCCTCCACGCGCCGCGCCAGCCGTTCGGTGGCCTGGTCACGCACAACGCGACGGTAGGTGGTGGTGCCGGCCGGCACGCCATTGCGGATGACCGGAATGGCGTTGCTGGCCACGGTCTGTGTACTGGCACCGCGCCAGGAGGTCATCACCTTGTCGACGTAGCCATGGCGGAAGCCGGTGGTGAAGTTGCCGGAGTAGTAGCAGCTGAACGCCTTGCCCCAATCATTGCCTGAGCGCGCATAGCACTCGGCCAGGATGCGCGAGCCGGCCTGCAGGTTCGGGCAGACGTTGAACGCTTTCTCGTAGCTGTCCAGGCCGTGACGGTTGAGGTTGTAGCGATTGACCTGGGCAATGCCCAGCGAGAAGTTGTAGCCCTCTCGCTCCAGCATGCGGGTGGTGGACACGGCCTCGGCCAGGTTCTTCGGCTGCCGCGCCAGGCGACCGCCGACCACGCCAATGGCGTACGGGTTGAACGACGACTCGACGTTCACCACGTGGCGCATGATTTCGTTGGGCACCGCCAGATCGGTGCAGGCCATCATTTCCAGTCCAGGCAGCATGGCATCCTCCTGTCGGGGTGAGCGTGCAGGTTCATGCGGCCAGCCCCCGCATCGGGTCGAAATCGATGCCGGTGATGAAGCGGCGGCCCGCGTGCGCCTTGATGTGCACCACGATATCGATGGTGAGCTTGAGCAGACGCTTGATGACTTCAAACTCAAGGCCCGAGCCTTCGGCCGATGCCTTCACCATCAGTGCAAGCTGGTCCCAGGTCTGGGACGTGCTGCCGGCGTGGCAGCTGGTGATCGAGCCGGGGTGGCCCGACGCGCAGTTGCGGATGAAGTAGAACGATTCATCGCCGCGCAGCTCCGCCAGGATGATGCGGTCCGGCTTCATGCGCAGGCAGGCTTCCATGCACGACTTGGCACTGGTATTGCTGGTGCTCTGGCCGCCCTTGGAATACAGCAGATGCACCACGTTGGGCTGCTGCAGGAACAGTTCGCGGGCATCTTCAATGGTAACCAGGCGCTCGTTGTGCGAGATGTGGTTGACCAGTGACTTCATGAAGGTGGTCTTGCCGCTGCCGGTGGCCCCGGCCACGACGATGTTCTTGTGGTACTGCACCGCTTTCTTGAAGAAGTTGGCATAGTCGCGCTGCGCACGCAGCTCCACCAGTTCCTTGTCGTGGTCGCTGAGGGTCGGGGCCTGCTCGAGGATCTCGCCGAAGAACCCGTCTTCCTCGTACTGTTCCAGCGTTTTGCCGAACCGTGCCGGCAGGCGGATGGTGATCGACACCCGCCCGGCGTCGCACGCCGGCGGGATGACGAACTGGGCACGCTGGCCGGTCGGGAACGTCAACGACACCATCGGATCGGCGTCGGTGATGCGCTGGCCGGTGTTGCTTTCGTTGACCACGGCGGTGCAGAACTGCCGCGCACGTTCAAACGTCAGTGACGGGACCTCCACCCGGCTCCAGCCGGACCGGGTTTCCAGGTACAGTTCGCCCGGCCGGTTGATGCAGATTTCGGTCACATCCGACGAATGCATGTGCTCGCCGATCCCGAGGATCTCGTACTGGTATTCCAGGAAAGCATTGGATACCCGGGCGGTGGCGGATTCGGCGTTCATTTACGTTCTGCGTCGCTGCTCAGCGGATCACGGACGAGAAGTCGACGTCGCGTGCGACGTAGACATTGACGATCGTGCCCTGGTTGATGGTCACCGTCGGCGGACGGCTCATGTTGCGCTCCATCGCCATGTTGGCCAGACGCTCCATGTTGCGCGCGGTGGCGCTTTCATACGGGTTCTGCACGACCGCACCATTGACCACGGTCGAGGTTTCCGGGCCGTTCTCGGCAGCGGCGTACTTGAAGCCGTCAGCCAGGATGCTGATCAGCAGCGAGGAGGCAATGCGCTGGCCCCAATGTGCGTTGTAGTAACCCGGTGCACCGGCCGAACCCAGCATGTCCACGCCCGGGCTGGACATGTTGATATCCAGGCCGGTGGGGGTGGTGATGCGATCCCATACGATGGCAACGCGGTTGCCGATCGTGCCGTCGCCACCGTAGGAGCCCTGCACCTTCGACCCCCGCGGCAGCAGCAGGCGCTGGCCATCAACGGAGTACACCGGTTCGGTGACCACGCACGAGGTGTAGCCGGGGAAGTCGGAGATCACCCGGGCCTGCAGCACGCAGCGGATGTAGGTGCCGCGCAGCAGCAGGGTGTTCGGCTTGTACAGCGGCTGTGCGCTGGTGGGACCGTCCACGACGCCGCGCGAGGCCGGACCGCCTGCCGCGCCCAGCGTGCCGGGGATGCCGGACGCAGGCGGCGCACCGGCGCCACCGTCGGATTCGCCGCGGGCGTCGCCCATGCGACGTTCAACCAGGCTCGGTCCGCGATTGCCTTCCTGGCCAGCGTTGCCGTTCATGCCGCCCATGCCGAAGCCCTGGCCGGACGCCTGGCGCTCATCGGTAACCGGCAGCGGCGGCAGCTCTTCCATCGGCGGTGCAGCCTGTGCGCTGCGTTCCGGCGGCAGGGCCGGCAGATCGCGCGGTGCCGCAGGAATCACGACCTCCTGGCGGGGAGCCTTGGCCGTGGGCTCGTTCGGGGAGGACAAGCCACCGGAGAAGATCCAGGCGGCCAGGCCCGCCAGCACGACGACGATGACGCCCAGGAAAAGCAGCGCCTTGCGGTTCAGTCGCTGGACGTCGTCAGCGCGCAGGTACGGGCTGCCTTCGCTTTCATCCAACTGTGGCTGGGCCGCAGCGCGACGGGTGTACGGGTTGTCGGCCAAGTGCGGTTCCGACGCCGGATCGACGTGTTCATTGGGTGGAATCTGATTCACTGCTCCGGTCTCCTGCGCAGGGCAATCGCATTGTCGCCGTGGCGCACGACGAGGTAGGCATAGGTTCCGTGGACGACGATCGTGTCGCCTTCCACGGTCGAGTTGACGATGAATTCATCGCCGGACTCGCTGTCACGCGCGAAAACTGCCGGGAAATTGCCGCTCGGGAACCGGCTGCGGTCACCCATGCGGATGTAGGTGAAGCTGCGGTCGTCGTACACCGAGGATGGCACCAGCCAGCTCGGCTGGCGCTTCTTGTAGGTGTAGTCGTAGCCGTAATAGTAGTCCCGGCCCGGGACGAGCCCGGTATCCAGCGCCGACACCGGGGCATCGGGTTCCTTGACCTTGGTGGCCGCGAACTCGGTGTCCGCCGGATACACCAGGCGCACCTTGTACTGCACGCCAGCGGCCTTGGCTTCGTCCAGTGCACGCCAGCTGGTGGCCACGACCTTCAGTTCGAAGATGTAGGAGTGAGCCGCGGTACGCACCATCAGGTTGGTGTCCACGTCCACGTTCTTCGGCTTCAGGTAGAAGACATTCTCGCGACGGCTGATCTCCCAGCCGCCACCGAAACCGCTGCTGTAGTCGAGGATCTGCTCGTGCGGGCTCAGTTCGATCTGCGTGGTGATGCCCAGGCCGGTACGCACCTGGTAGATGCGATCAGGCGAGTACTCATAGTCCTCGATCACCTTCGCTGCCACAGGCGCGGCGGCACCGACGCAGAGCATCACTGCCAAGCCGACGCGCAGCAAAGACTGCAACGTATTACTCATCGTCCTACTCCCCCTTGTGCTGGCGCATAGCCGGTCTGCTCGGCCGGTTGCGGCGGCAATGCGCCGTTGTTCGCTGGGCCCGGCGGCAGCGCCTGCCCGGACGGATCGGTGGTACCTGCCGGGTACGCGGGTTCACCCGGCTGGCCCGGCATCGGCGCGACGGCGGCGCTTGCCTGCGCCTGCGCCTGCGGATCTGTGCCCATCGGCACATCGGCCGGTGCATTCGGCGTGGGCGCGAAGTCGTTGTCAACACGGTAGTTCAGCACGCGGAAACCGAGCGGATTGAGCAGGCGATCCTCATCGGCCAGACGAAGCTCGGGATCGTAGGTGAACTCCAGCGTGGCGATCTTGTTGTCCAGCGGCTGCGAGCGGCCAGTAGTCTTGTCGAAGATGCTGCGCTGGAACCGCACCGTGGCACCGTTGGGGCGCTTGCCCTGGCCACCGCCGATCAGCACGATGCTGGTGATGCGGATATGCAGGGAACGCGATGCACCATAGATGCGATACGGCCGCTGCGGATTGGCCTGGTTGTGCAGGTTCTGGTAATCCGGCGCTACCGCCGGGCCCGCCATCGACAGCGTGGTACGCCAGTTGCGCTGGCCGATGAGGCCAGAATCGTAGGACTCGCGTGCCAGTACGAACTGCGCCACGTTGCTCTTGTTGATTGCCTCTTCGGTGGTCACGTCGCGGTCACCGAAGTTGCCACGCAGACGCGCTACCGTGGCCGAGCCGGTATAGGGATCGGCCATGACCAGGTAAGGAACGCGTTCCTTCAGGGGCAGGAACAGCAGGTAGCCGCCCGCCAGCAGCACCGACATCAGCACTGCGCACATGGCCACCGTCCACGCGCGGCGCTCACTGCGTCGCGCCCGGTCGGCAAGGGTGATCTCGTAGCTGACGCCCTGGGATACGGCATTTTCCACTGCCGCCGTATCGGTCTTTTTCTTTCCGAACATGGGCAGTCCTCAGCGAGCGGGCGCGGTGGGCGCAATGCCGGCTGCGGGCAGCCGTTCCACGCTGGTCGCACCGCCCGCCACGCTGACGATGATGCGCGACTGTTCCACCGACACCACCACGCCCTGCGCTGCATAGGCGCTGGAAAGCGCCGCCGCCGCTTCGACGATGCTGGTCGTGCGGATGTCGCCCACCGGGACGTACAGGGTGTAGTCATTGGGGTGCAGGTAGGACAGCGTCATGCCACCGTCCTTGGCCCACCGGGTCAGCAGGCCCTTGAGCGTGCTGTCCACGGGCGAGGACTGGTAGACATAGGTCTGGTGCAAGGGGATGGCATGGGTAACGTCCGCCAGCCGGTTGACCGGCCTCCACTTGCCACGCGGCTCGGGCGCAGGCGGCGTAGCGCAGCCGGCCAGGAGAACCGTCATCAACACAACAGCAACTGCAATCACATTCCGGCTAGGCATCCTGCGGCTCACGAAATCACCATTAACGAGTTACGAATCTGTGCCAGCGGACATCAACAACGCCGAGACCACGGCATCGAAGTCTGCTGAAGGAGCTCTGTGCACAGCCGGATGTCCCAGCGACTGCGCGGCGTATGGCGCCATGAACGCGCGCAACGTGAGTGACTCCACCCCGTTCGCAGGTCATTCCGGCGGCGCGTTTCCCAAATGCTGGTATGTGATCATGAAATTTCCATTTCGTAGGCTCAGTCCGTTTATCAGTCCGGATGATTTCATTCTGCCGGCGTGTACCTCCCCAGTACCCAGCCGAATGGTCATCATCTACGGCGCGAAGGATATCCGCGGATTTGTTGCTGCGCTGTGAACCTGATCACGCAATCCCATGAAGTGAAAATGTGATGTCGGTCACATGGCGCATTTGGCTCTGTGTCTATTGCGCCAAATTTTCGCGCCGTTGTCTACCTCAAACGACAAATATTTAACAGTCGGCATATTCCCTACAAATCTGGCAACATTCCTTCCCCCGCCCAAGGGCTGATGAATCAGCAGGTGTGAAGTGGATCAATCAAGGATGGAAGAGTTCATTACGAACGCGGCCTTGCTGGCCGGACACCTGACACAACAGTGCGAGAAAGCTGCTGCCGCGCAGGACGCGTCATCGGCGCAGCTGCAGCGTGCGGCAGCCGAGGTGGGACAGGGCGTCGCCAGCGGCCGTGCCGAACTGGCGCAGAGCGCACGCGCCGCCGTACGCGAGGCGCTGTCGCGGGAAATTCCCGCTGCGGTGGAAGCCATCAGCGATACAGGTGACCGGCTGGCCGCCCTGGCCGAGCAGCTCTCTCGCCAGCAGGTGGCGATGGCGTCACGACTGCGCGTGCTGACATGGAAGGCACTGACCGCACTGGCACTGGGTGGCGCGGCGATCATGGGCGGCACCGCCTTCTTTGCCTGGAGCAATGTGCAGCGCGCGCAGCAGGCCAAGGTGGAAGCGCAGGTGCTTGAGGCCCTGGAACAGGTATCGATCACGTCCTGCGATGGCCGCCCGTGCATCAAGCTGGAAGACGGCCTGCAGCGCTGGTCCAGGAATGACGAATACATTCTGGTCGACACACGCGATACGGCCGCAGCGCGGAAAAAATAGTGTCTCCCCCAGCACCGGGGCACGTACCACAGGTCGTGTGCAGCCGATGCTGATCCTGCAATACGCGCCACTGTCCGGGTCGAAGGAACTGCCTTGAAAACCAACCGCCTTGTCATTTCCGCCGTACTTGCCCTGCTGCTGTCCATCGTGGGCATCTATCTGGCCAGCTACCTGTCCGTGCTGTCGCTGGGTCTGGACACGCGCGTCAGCAGCTTCGGCACGTTCTTTGACTACATGCGCAACATCAACCACCCGCGGGTGCAGCCCTATGCATGGCGCATCAAGACAGCCGGCGTGGTGGCCTTCGGCCTGGTGTTCCTGCTGTGGGCCGGTCTTACGATCCTGCTGCTCAGGATGCGCAGCCACAGCAACATCCATGGCCAGGCGCGCTTTGCCAGCATGCTGGACCTGGCCAGCAAGGGGTTCTTCAAGAGCCCCGATGACGGCATCGTGCTGGGGCAGATGAATGGCAAGCTGATGCGCCTGACCGGCCAGCAGTTCGTCATCCTTGCCGCGCCCACTCGCTCGGGCAAGGGCGTGGGCGTGGTGATTCCCAACCTGCTGGACTACCGCGAATCGGCCGTGGTGCTGGACATCAAGCAGGAGAACTTCGATCTGACCTCTGGCTGGCGCCAGTCGATCGGCCACGAAATCTTCCTGTTCAACCCGTTCGCCGAGGACCGCCGCACGCATCGATGGAATCCGCTGACCTATGTCTCCAGCGATCCGGCCTTCCGCGTGTCCGACCTGCAGGCGATCGCCGCCATGCTTTACCCCGATGGCGATGACAAGGACAAGTTCTGGACCAGCCAGGCGCGCAATGCCTTCCTGGCGTTCACGCTGTACCAGTTCGAGTTGATGGACGCAGTGCCGGGGACGCCGTACCCGACGCTGGGCGCGATCCTGCGCCTGTCTTCGGGTGACGGCAGCGAACTGAAACCGTACCTGCAGAAGCTGAACGAATCGTCCTTCCTCAGCGGCCAGGCACGTGCGGCATTCGCCGGCCTGCTGTCGCAGGCCGATGTCACCTTCGCCTCGATCATCGGTTCGTTCCGCGAACCGCTCAACCCGTGGCTGAATCCGGTGCTGGATGCGGCTACCAGCGCCGACGATTTCCGCCTGGATGATGTGCGCCGCAAGCGCATGACCATCTACGTCGGCATCCAGCCCAACAAGCTGGCCGAGAGCCGCCTGATCGTGAACCTGTTCTTCAGCCAGCTGATCAACGTCAATACCCGCACGCTGCCGCAGAACGACAAGTCGTTGAAGCACCAGTGCCTGCTGCTGATGGACGAGTTCACCTCCATCGGCCGCGTCGACATCATTTCCAAGGCCGTCGCCTACATGGCCGGCTACAACCTGCGCCTGCTGCCGATCATCCAGTCGATGGCGCAGCTCGATGCGGTGTATGGCAAGGAACTCTCGCGCACGATCATCACCAACCATGCGCTGCAGATCATCTACGCCCCGCGCGAGCAGCAGGACGCCAACGATTATTCCGAGATGCTGGGCTACACCACCGTGCGCCGCAGTTCGCGCACCCATTCGCGCGGCGGCGCGCGGTCGGTGTCGGACAACGAGGTGCTGGAAAAGCGCGCGCTGATGCTGCCGCAGGAACTGAAGGCGATGGGCCCGGACAAGGAAATCGTGCTGTACGAGGGCCTGCCCAACCCGGTGCTGTGCAGCAAGATCCGCTACTACAAGGACCGCTACTTCACCAAACGTCTGCTGGAACGCGCCGAAGTGAAGCCGCTGACACTGACCACCCCGCCAGCACCTGCCGCACCAGGCTTCCACGACACGCCCAGCGCCACCACACCGTAACCCTGCCACACCTGGCCGCCATGCAGGCGGCCCGCAACGGACCGCAACCAACAAGGACCCTTCCATGCGCAAGACGCTGTTCGCCACCGCCCTGCTCGCCCTGTCCCCGCTGACCGCTCTGGCTGCCAACAAGGGCCCGAGCTATACCTACGTCGAAGCCGGCTGGACCCAGACCCGGGTCAGTGACGATCTGCTGGATGACCCCAAGCTGGATGGCGGCTACATCCGCGGTTCGTACGCCATCGGGCTGCAGGCCTATGTATTTGGTGCCTGGTCGACGGTGTCCAGATCCTACCGCGACAATGGTGCCGATCTGAAGCTGGAACTGGACCAGCCGGAACTGGGGGTGGGCTACCGTTTGCCGATGAGCGACCGGGTGGACTTCACCGCTGACATTGCCTGGGTCCGTCAGAATGCCGAGGCACGCCTGAAGCAGGATGGCTTCGATACCATCCGCCAGAAGGATCACTTCAACGCCGGCCGTGCCACGCTGGGCGTACGCAGCGTGCCGACCTCCAACACCGAACTGTGGGTGAAGGGTGGCTACCTGGATGGCAGCGACATGGACGGAACCTGGGTCGGCGTGGTCGGCGGGCAGTTCAAGTTCACGCCAAACTGGGGACTGGTAGGCGAAGTGCAGGTGGTGGAAGACATCACCCAGTTCTCGGCCGGCGTGCGCGCCAGCTTCTGATTGCTCGATCCTCGTCGTGTAATCGAACGGGCCCCGCAAGGGGCCCGTTTTTCTGCCGCGCGCATTGCCTGCCATGGAACCTGCGCGCATGACCAACCCACAGATGATGTGAGCCTGCGACTGCGCATGATCCAGTAGATCCACGCCATGCGTGGATGGATGCATCCGTGCCAGTAGATCCACGCCATGCGTGGATGGAAGCATCCGTGCAGACCAGGGTCGGCACCTACCAGAGCGATAAGACGTGATCATCGCCTCGATGCTCTCTCCTTCCATTCGATTCAGACGATGTGGCCGAGGTAGCGGATGATTCGCGGGTACTGATTTGGTTACGGCCGCAGCAGCAGCCGCAGGTCATCCCCCACCTGGCGCTGGTCGACCACGCGCAGGCGGCGCTGCTGGTCCATCGCAACAATGCCAAGGCCGCCCAGAAGCGCGCGGCCGGTATCCCCCAGCAGCGTCGGTGCCTGGTAGAGCAGGAGCTCATCCACCCAACCGCCACGCAGCAACGCGCCCGCCAGGGTGGCGCCGGCCTCGGTATGCACTTCGTTGATGCCACGCTCGGCCAGCAGTGCAAACACCGCGCCCAGGTCCAGGCGGCCATCCACGCTGGGCACGCTGGCGAATTCGGCATCGGCGGCATCCGGTTCGCTGACTGCAGCACCGTGCAGGTACAGCGTCGGCGCCCCACCCTCTCGCACGCGGCTGCATTCCAGCGAACGCAGGCGAGCATCGAGCACCACGCGCAGCGGCGGCATCACCTCGGTATGGGCCAGGCGCACGGTCAGCATCGGGTCGTCGGCCAGCACCGTATCGGCGCCGGTGAGGATCGCGCCGGCCCGTGCGCGCCAGTGCTGCACGTCCTCGCGTGCAGCGGGGCCGGTGATCCACTTCGAGCTGCCATCGGCCATCGCGGTGCGACCATCCAGGCTGGCGGCCAGCTTCACCCGCAGCCACGGGCGGTTGCGCTCTACGCGCGACAGGAAGCCCTTGTTGAGTTCACGCGCCTGCGCGGCCATCAGGCCTTCGGATACTTCGATGCCCGCGTCGCGCAGCAGATCGAAACCACCGCCATCGACCTTCGGGAACGGATCGCGCAGGGCGGCGACGACGCGCGATACGCCGGCGTCGATCAGCGCCAGCGCGCACGGCGGCGTGCGGCCGTAATGCGCGCAGGGCTCCAGAGTGACGTAGGCGGTGGCGCCGCGTGCCTCGCTGCCGGCCTCACCCAGGGCGAAGACTTCGGCGTGCGGGCCGCCCGCACGCTGGTGCCAGCCCTGCCCGACCACGCGCTCGCCATGGGCGATCACGCAGCCGACCATTGGATTGGGGCGGGTGGTGTAGGCGGCACGCTCGGCCAGACGCAGCGCGTTGGCCATGTGCAGATGGTCGAGGACGGAGAACGAAGTGGTCATGCGGGCATGGTAACGCCGCCGGTGCCGCCGGGCATGGCCCGGCGCTACCGGTGACAGTAGATCCACGCCATGCGTGGATGGATGCCTCCGCGCCAACCAAGGTTGGCACCCACCGCGGCGGTGGCGGTCAGCCCTTCTTCTTCTTGGTCAGCGCGATCACATCGCCCAGCAACTGCAGTTGCTCGGTGCTGGACGGCAGATCACGCTCCAGCTTCTCGATCTCTTCGCGGAAATCGGCCACGTCCTCGAAGCTGCGGTAGACCGAGGCAAAGCGCACATAGCCGACATGGTCGAGCTTGCGCAGTTCGTTCATCACGAACTCGCCGACCTTGATGGACGGCACTTCGCGTTCGCCGCTGATGCGCAAGTGGTGGACCACCGCACGCACGGCAGCTTCGATCTTCTCTTCAGGCACGGCGCGCTTCTGCAGCGCGCGGTCGAAGCCGGCGCGGACCTTGCGCTGGTCGAAGGCCTCGCGGGTGCCATCGCTCTTGACGATGGCCGGCAGCTTCAGCTCGACCGTTTCCAGAGTGCTGAAGCGCCCGTTGCAGGCTTCGCACTCACGCCGACGCCGGATCGTCGCACCGTCTTCGGAGACGCGCGAGTCGATGACCCGGGTATCGGCATGTTGGCAGAAGGGGCAGTACATGAAACGCCTGGCTCGGGGAGGGAATTACGTGTCTGCCATCATCATGGCAGCGTCGCAACGGTACCTGAGAAGGGCTTCAGCAGCAAATCGTGGTGGCTCGCAGCCAGCGTGCTCCTCACCGGCAGAGATCTGGCGCCTGACTGCGCAGCCGCAGCAGCACCAGCACGCCGGCAGGCACCAGCACGGTGGGCCCGGCCAGAAGCGCGGCCAGGACAGAGATCCCCGGTTCGAAGAAGTAATACAGTGCCATCGCCAGCATGGGCAGGCACGCCAGCATGCCCAGACCCAGCAACCACCACCAGCCTGGTGAGGCCGCATGCAGGCCGCGCCTGCCGTTGCGCAGCAAGGCGATGCTGAGCGCGACCCAGGCCACCAGGCCAGCAAGGGCAACCGTTCCCCAGGCGAACATGGCCGCGCCAAACCACAGCTTGTCAGGTTGCAGGCTGGCCAGGCCCAGCACGCCCATCACCACGGCCATGCAGGCACCCACGCCGCCGGTCAGCAGGCCGGGCAGGCCGAACACCACGGCGATCGAGAGGTAGAGACGTCCAAGGCGGCGCTCATCCATGGGCAACGTTTCCTGGAGGCCGGGGGCAGAGCCCCTTCCCTGCGGAAAGGGATCCGACCCCGGTGTTGGTCAGCCGTAGACCGGGTACTTGCGGCACTGCGCGCTGACGGCGTCGCGCACGCGGGCGATGACGGCATCATCGTTCGGCGCGTCGAGCACATCGGCGATCCAGTTGGCCAGGTCCACGCAGTCCTGTTCGACGTAACCGCGGGTGGTCACCGCCGGGGTGCCCAGGCGCAGGCCGGAGGTCACGAACGGCGAACGCGGGTCGTTGGGCACCGAGTTCTTGTTGACGGTGATGTGGGCCTTGCCCAGCGCGGCTTCCGCGTCCTTGCCGGACACGTCCTTGCCGATCATGTCGACCAGCATCAGGTGGTTCCGGGTGCCGCCGGAAACGATCTTGTAGCCGCGCGCGATGAGGGTGTCTGCCATCGCCTGGGCGTTCTTCACCACCTGCTGCTGGTAGGCGGTGAAGCCCGGCTCCAGCGCTTCCTTGAAGGCCACGGCCTTGGCGGCGATGACGTGCATCAACGGGCCGCCCTGGATGCCCGGGAACACCACTGACTGCAGCTTCTTGACCAGATCCTCGTCGGCCCCCTTGGCAACGATGATGCCGCCGCGCGGGCCGCGCAGGGTCTTGTGGGTGGTCGAGGTGACCACATGCGCGTGTTCCAGCGGGCTCGGGTAGACGCCCGCAGCCACCAGGCCGGCCACGTGGGCCATGTCCACGAACAGGTAGGCACCGACCTTGTCGGCGATGGCGCGGAAGCGCGCCCAGTCGATGACCTGCGAATAGGCGGAGAAACCGGCCACGACCATCTTCGGCTTGTGCTCCAGGGCCAGGCGCTCGACGTCGTCGTAGTCGATCAGGCCCTGGTCGTTGACGCCGTACTGCACGGCGTTGAACAGCTTGCCCGAAGCGTTGACCTTGGCGCCGTGGGTGAGGTGGCCGCCGTGGGCCAGGCTCATGCCGAGGATGGTGTCACCCGGCTGCAGCAGGGCGAAGTACACGGCCTGGTTGGCCTGCGAACCGCTGTGCGGCTGCACGTTCGCGTAATCGGCACCGAACAGCTGCTTGAGGCGGTCGATGGCCAGCTGCTCGGCGATGTCCACGTATTCGCAGCCACCGTAGTAGCGCTTGCCCGGGTAGCCTTCAGCGTACTTGTTGGTCAGCTGGCTGCCCTGGGCCTCCATCACGGCCGGGCTGGTGTAGTTCTCGCTGGCGATCAGCTCGACGTGGTCTTCCTGACGCTGGGTTTCGGCAGCGATGGCCTTGGCCAGTTCGGGATCGTAGGTTTCGATGCGGACGTCACGCGGGAACATCGGTTACTCCGGCAGGCAGGGAAAAGAGGGGTACGGCACAGCCCCTGATTGTAGCCCCGTGGCGGCCTGCCGGGGCCGGAATGCACACGGGGCCGGAGCCCTGCTGGGATCCGGCCCCGTATGGTTCTGGCCTGGTATGTCAGTAGATCCACGCCATGCGGGGATGTGACCGCTGGCTCAGTGGCTGAGCACGTACTGGGCGATGACGCCGGTGGCGATGGCCACCAGCAGCATGTTGCCGCGGTCATCGCGGATCCACTGGTGGCCATACGGCGGGCGGCGCAGGTGGTAGCGCGGGTAGTCGTTCACCACGTAGACCGGCCCACGGTAGTAGTCGCGGTAGCGATGGCCGACCTGCCAGCCGTAACCCGGCCCCGGGCGATAGCCGGGGCGGTAGACCACACGCGGCGGCGGCGGTGCCGGGCGGTAGCCGTGGTCATGGCGCCAGTCACGGCGGGCGTCGCGGCGGTCACGCTCGTAGTCGCGGCGGGCCTCGCGGACGTCGTGACGGTACTCCCGGCGATCCTCGCGGCGGTCCTCGCGCCAGTCACGGCGATCATTGTCGGCAAATGCGGGGGTGACAGCGCCCAGTGCCAGCACAGAGGCCATGGCCCCGGCCACGATTCGGTTGATGCGCATGACAGACCTCTGTTGCAGTGGATGGTGATGTCCATATTGCGCAGGCGATCTGAACCGTTTCCGGCTGGAAACGCTTCCCACTGACGCAATCCGCTCTGTATTCAGCGTTCGGCCAGCCCAGCCACGCCCCGGCAGGCGCGGCCGGTAACCGGTTGCGGCTATAATTGGGGGTATTCCATTCAGTCTGTGCCCGCTGTCGTCCGGGAGCTTCCCGCTGACGGACGGGTGCAGGGCCGCGCCCCTACGGAGACCTCATGTCCTCGCAATACATCTACACCATGAACCGCGTGTCCAAGGTGGTCCCGCCCAAGCGGCAGATCATCAAGGACATCTCGCTGTCCTTCTTCCCGGGCGCGAAGATCGGCCTGCTGGGCCTGAACGGCGCCGGCAAGTCCACCGTGCTGAAGATCATGGCCGGCGTGGACACCGATTTCGAGGGCGAAGCCCGCCCGCAGCCGGGCATCAAGGTCGGCTACCTGGCGCAGGAACCGGAACTGGACCCGACCAAGACCGTGCGTGAGGCGGTGGAGGAAGGCGTGGGCGAAGTGCTGCAGGCGCAGGCCGCGCTGGAAGCGGTGTACGCCGCCTACGCCGAGGAAGGCGCCGATTTCGATGCGCTGGCCAAGGAACAGGAGCGCCTGGAGGCGATCCTCGCCGCTGGCGACGCGCACACCCTGGAAAACCAGCTGGACGTGACCAGCACACGATCTCCCGCAAGGACATCAGCCCGAATGCTCTGCGCGTGCTGT
>NZ_JBNNHG010000068.1:0-18884 GCF_050268705.1 Stenotrophomonas sp. NPDC077659
TCGGGCTGGTAGATGTAGCCATCGGCATCGGCCAGTGGATGGCCCGGCTCGTAGCGCTTGATCGGCGCCGCATCGCTCTGGGTGATTTCCTTGACCTTGACCGAAGTGATGTTCGGGTCGGTCTTGCTGGTCACCGCCTGGAAGATGGGCTCAAGCGGCTTGTAGACCGCATCGGCCGAGCCGGCAATGCTGTCGGCGTTGGAGAGATTGGAGGCGATGGTGCTCATGCGCACCGACTGCGCCTGCAGCGCCGAACCGGCGATATCGAAGATCGGCAGGTTGCTCATGGCTTACTGCCCCGTGATCGCGGTGAGCATGGAACGCACCTTGCTTTCGACGAAGCTGAGCGAGGCGCGGTATTCCAGTGCGGCGCGGCCATAGGCGGCTCGCTCGGCGTCCGGGTCGACGGTGTTGCCATCCAGGCTGGGCTGTACGCCCTCGCGGGCCACCTGGAACGGGTTCAGGCCACTACTGATCGGGTAGTGCTGTTCGTTCGTGGTGGCCATCAGGCCATTGGCATCGAGCCCTTGGGCATTGCGCAGAGCGGCGTCGAAGTCCAGGTCCTGGGCCTTGTAGCCGGGGGTATCGGCGTTGCCCAGGTTGCTGGCGATCAGCTTCATCCGCTGTTCGCGCAACGGCATGGCCTGGGCATGCACGCCCAGGTAATCGGTAATCAGGTTGCGCACGGTGCACTCCCACGGGAACGTTGCCCGGGGAGCTGCAAGGGGTGTGCCAAACCAGAGGGGGTAGTGCCGGCCGCTGGCCGGCTCCCCGTTATCGCTGCGGTTACCGGCCAACGGCCGGCACTACCGGAACAGGCGGCCTTACGCCGCCATGGACACCTTGCGCAGGCGGTCCAGCACGAAGTCGGCCAGTTCGTGCGGCGAGTACTTGGCCACGAAGGCGTTGGCACCCACGCGTTCCACCATTGCATTGTTGAAGACGCCGGACAGCGAGGTGTGCAGCAGCACATACAGCCCGGCCAGGCCGGGGTGGCGCCGGATTTCCGTCGTCAGCGTGTAACCGTCCATCGCCGGCATCTCGATGTCCGAGATCACCATGGCATAGCGGTCGGCCGGGTTTTCACCCGAGGCGTGGATCTGCAGCAGGTGGTCCAGCGCCTGCTTGCCATCGGAAAGCAGGGTGGCGCCGACCCCCAGCTGGTCCAGCACGCTGCGGATCTGCTGGCGGGCCACGCGCGAGTCGTCCACCACCAGCACCTGCAGCTGCGGGGCGTCGGCCGGCATGGCCATGGCCGGGTCCAGCACCGCCTCACCGCGGATCTGTGCGATGTCGGCCAGCACGCTTTCCACGTCGATCACCTGGATCAGCTCCCCCTGGAAGCGGGTGACGGCGGTCAGGTAGCTCGATTCGGCTCCCAGCTCCGGCGGCGGGTGGATGTCTTCCACCGCAATGTTGACGATGCGCTCCACACCACTGACCAGGAAGCCCTGGATCGAGCGGTTGAACTCGGTCACCACCAGGTAGCCAGGGGCGGTGTCCGCATCCGGTTCACGCTCGGGGTGGCCGATGGCCAGCCCCAGGTCCAGAACCGGCACCGAGCGGCCCCGCACGTCGGCCACACCGGCGAACTGGCCGGGCAGGCCAGGCACCTGGAACAGCTCCGGACGGCGCAGCACTTCCTGCACCTTGAAGACGTTGACGCCAAAAAGCTGACGTCCGCCGAGACGGAACAGCAGCAGCGCCAGGCGATTGTGGCCGGCCAGTCGGGTCCGCTGGTCGATCCGGTTGAGCAGGTCATGGGACATGGCTGCTGTATCGGCGGGGACTCCGCCGAACTTGAGGCGTATTTGTATCGGTAGAGTCGACCGTTGGTCGACTGCCCCATTGGTAGAGTCGACCGTTGGTCGACTGGCGCTTCTTCCGGGCAGGGCAGTCGCCCAACAGTCGACCCGACAAAGGCGTGTCTGGCACGCCGCTTGCAGCCACCCGGCCAGGTCTCACCACGCGGGAGGCGCCATGCGCCGCATTACATCACTCACCGGTATCGTCATCCTCGCGCTGGCAGCGCCGTGGGCGGCCGCGGCCGATTGGCAGCCCGTGGCCAGCATCCGTACGGCGGCGTTGTCGACCCTGCCAGCAGGCAGCGAGGGGGAAGCCGTGGTTGCCGATGCCCTGCGCCTGCCACGCTGCGCCGCCGCCCTGCAGGTGCAGCCCACCGCCAGCACCACAGTGGAAGTGAGCTGCCCCGATGCGGGCGGCTGGCGACTGTTTGTACCGGTCAAAGTGCGCCACAACCAGACGGTGTTGGTGCTGACCCGGGGCGTTGCCACTGGAGAAACCCTGGCGGCGGCCGATATCGGTACTGCCCAACGTGACGCCGCCCGCATTGCCGGTGCCGTGCTCTCCGATCCTGCCATGGCAGTCGGTCGGGTCGCGCGCAGGCCGTTGCAGGCCGGAAACCTGCTGTCGGCCAATGACCTGCTGGCCCAGCGTCTCATCAAGCGAGGAGACAATGTGGCCCTGGTTTCACGGCGCGGCTCGGTGGAGGTCCGCATTGCGGGCCGGGCCATGGGCGATGCAGGTGAGAACGACCGGATCTCCGTCGAGAACCTGTCCTCGCGGCGGATCGTGCAGGGCACGGTCGACGCCCGGGGTGACGTAATCGTGGCGCGTTGAAAAATTCAGCAATTTCCCTAAAGATCACGGTCCTGCGGCCGTTATCCCTTGTGTACGGCAACTCCAGGACACCCTATGAGCCAGAAAATCGACGGCAACCTGCAGGTCCCCCAGGCACTGCGCAGCGTGACGACCCCGGCCAACAAGGCCGGCGTCAGTGGCGACGCTCCGGCGCGCCCGGTCGAGGCGGCGGACAGCCTGCGCCTCACCGGCGAAGCGACCAACCTGCAGGCACTCGAGCGTGAGCTGAGTACCGCTCCGGCAATCGATGCCCAGCGCGTGGCCGCCGTGCGCGAATCGTTGCAGAACGGCACCTACAGGATCAATCCGGACACGATCGCATCGCGCATGCTCAAGCTGGACCAGCAGCTGCAGGGATGACCGCGGCGATGAGCGAACATCTTCAGCGACTTGCCCAGGCCCTGGATGTCGAACACCAGGCACTGGTCGAGCATGATGTGCACGCGCTGATCCGCGCCACCGGCGCCAAGCTGGAGGCGCTGCGGGCCTTGGACTCGACGCCGCCGGTAGGCGAGGGCGAGCAGTTGCAGGCGCTGGCCGAGCGCAACCGCGCCAACGGCGTGCTGCTGTCGCGCCGCCGCCGCGAGGTGGACTGGGCGCTGCGCCAGCTTGGCCGCACCGAGGCGTCGTCCTCCTACGACGCCAAAGGCCAGGCACACACGGTCAACGCGCGCCGCCCGCTCGCCATCGCCTGATCCTGGCATGGCGGTGGCCGGCAGGTGCCGGCGGGCTGCTGCGCTGGCGCGGCAGCGCGTATATTGGACGCCTGTTCGCAAGCTCTCGAGTCGCCGTGTCCGCCGCCAACGTCCTGGTTACCACCCCCCTTCCGCCGCAGCCGGTGCTGCAGGCCCTGCTCGAACGCCTGCGCGAAGGGCTGCTGCTGTTCACCGAAGATGGCAAGGTGGCCCTGGCCAACCCGGCTGCACAGAACCTGCTGGGCAGTGACGATACCATTGCGCCGGCGCCGCAACGCCTGCGCCAGCTGCTGCCGCCAGATGCACTCGGGCAGGCACGCCAGCACGGCCAATGGAACGGCAGCCTGCCGCTGGGTGAGGGCGTGGTCATCGCTCACCTCTACCACCACGGCGAACCGGGCCGCGGCCATTACCTGGCGCTGTTCCACCCCATCGAAGGCCAGGAAGACTACGAGCGTGAGCTGCAGCAGCGCCACGCCGAACTGCGCCAGGCCTATCTGCGCCTGAACGGCGCCCAGGAAAAGCTGCTGCAATCTGAAAAGATGGCGTCCATCGGCCAGCTCGCCGCAGGCGTCGCCCACGAGATCAACAACCCGATCGGCTACGTGCACTCCAACCTGGGCAGTCTGCAGGAGTACCTGCGGAGCCTGTTCACTGTCATCGAAGCCTACGAGCGCGCCCTGCGCGCACCGGATCCTAAGGCCCTGATCCCGGAGATCGATGATATCCGGGACCGCCTGGACATCGACTTCATCAGCCGCGACCTGCCGCAGCTGATGGCCGAATCGCGCGAGGGCATCGAGCGGGTGACCCGCATCGTGCGTGATCTGAAGGACTTCTCGTATTCCGGCCGCGACGAGTCGTGGAAGCTGGTGGACCTGCATTCCGGCCTGGAATCGACCATCAACATCATCTGGAACGAGCTGAAGTACAAGGTCACCCTGCAACGCGAGTTCGGTCAGTTGCCGCTGGTGGAGTGCCTGCCTTCGGAGTTGAACCAGGTCTACATGAACCTGCTGCTCAACGCCGGCCACGCCATTGCCGAGCGAGGCACCATCACCGTGCGCACGGGGGTGGATGGCGAGACGGTGTGGGTGGAATTTGAAGACACCGGCGGCGGCATCTCGCCGGAACTGCGCCAACGCATCTTCGATCCGTTCTTCACCACCAAACCGGTCGGCAGCGGCACCGGGCTTGGCCTGTCGATCTCCTACAGCATCATCAACAAGCACCACGGCCGCATCGACCTGGACAGCACGCCCGGCGTCGGCTCGCGCTTCCGCGTGGTGCTGCCGATCAAGCAGCCGCGCTGAGCGCCGCAACGCGCCTGATCGGTAGAGTCGACTGTCAGTCGACTATCGCGCAGCGCGGGACGTTCCGTCATTGCGCGTACAGCAGTCGACTGACCGTCGACTCTACCTGCGCCCGCGTTTCGCCCGATCACCGCAGCGGCGTACGATCCTCGCCTGCATCCCCGGCTTCCACCGCCGTCGGCCCGGCGTTGCTGCGCCGCTGTTCCTCATACGTGCGGAACGCCTGGTGGATGTGCTTGCGCAGCTCGTCATCGTTCCAGGGCTTGGTGAGGAAGCGATAGATGGCGCCGCGGTTGATCGCATCGGTCACCGTGTTCAGATCCGTGTAGCCGGACAGCACCAGGCGGATCGTGTCCGGGTACAGCATCTTCACCCGGCCCAGGAATTCGGTGCCGCTCATGTCGCTCATGCGCTGGTCGGACAGGATCACCTGCACGTCGTTGATCGCCAGCAGGTCGAAGGCATCGCGCACGTTGCCGGCAGCGAGGATGCGGTAACCATCGCGACGGAACAGGCGCACCAGTGACCGCAGCACGTTCTCCTCATCGTCCAGCAACAGCAGGGTGCGGTCGGGGCGGGTCTCGGCAAAGGCCTCCGGGCGCAGGTAGCGGCGGCGCAGGGTCATGCCGGCCGCGTCGGCCGACATCGGCTCACCGAACAGATAGCCCTGGAACACGTCGCAGTCATTGCGACGCAGGAAGCCCAGCTGCGCCTGTGATTCCACGCCATTGGCGATCACGGTCATGCCCAGCTGGTGGCCCATGGCGATGATCGCGCGGGCGATGGCCGCCTCGCGGTTGCCGGCTGGTGCGCTTTTGATGAAGCTGCGGTCGATCTTCAGCTTGTCCACCGGATAGCGCACCAGCGCGCTCAGGCTGGAATCGCCGGTGCCGAAATTGTCCAGGCTCAGGCTGATGCCTTCATTGCGCAGGTTGGCCAGCGTTTCATGCACGAAGTTGACGTTGTTGGTCAGCGCACTTTCGTTGATTTCCAGCGTAAGCATGTGCGCCGGCACGCCGGCCGCCTGCATCAGCGACATCACCTCGGCAAAGAAGTTGGGGCGCAGCAGCTGCAGGGTCGATACGTTCACTGCGATGGTGAAGTCATCAAAGCCCTGGTCGCGCCACAGCCGGGCCTGCTTCAGTGCCCCTTCCAGCACCCAGGTGCCGATCTGCACGATGATGCCCAGCCGCTCGGCGGTACGCATGAAGCGCTCCGGCACCAGCATGCCCAGGGTAGGGGATTGCCAGCGCAGCAGTGCTTCCATGCCCACCACGTGGCCATCGCGCGCACTGACCAGCGGCTGGTAGCGCAGTTTCAGCTCACCATTGGGGATCGCATCGACGATCTGGCGGGCGATGATGCTCTCGCTGTGTGCGCTCGGCGGCGTATCCACGGCATGGATGCGCACTGCATTGCCCCCTTCGCGCGCGGCCTGGTACAGCGCGTCCTCAGCGTGGTCGAGCAGGCGCGAGGCGCTGCTGGCGTGTTCCGGGCACAGGCTCACGCCCAGCTTGCCGGTCATGAACAGCGTGTACGGCAGCACCGAGAGCGGCAGCTCCATCTGCTGCCGGATCTCCTCGGCGAAATCCTCCGGCAGTGGCAGGTCGGCCGTGCGCGGTACCGCCAGCAGGAACTCGTCGCTGCCATGCCGCCACAGCTTGCCGCGGCCGCGCAGGTAGGACTGCAGGCGATGGCCTACCAGTACCAGGGCCTGGTCGCCGACTTCGGCACTCATGTTCTCGTTGACCGAAGCAAAGTGGTCGATGTCCACGTGCATCAGCATCAGCGGGGTGCCACCGGAGGCGGCTTCGCTGACCATGGCCTGCAGTTCGGGGTTGCCGGCACCCAGCCTGTCGGGGGCGTCGTCGATGCTGACCAGGGGCATGTTGGGATTCCACATGGCGCGTTATTCCGGGGACTCGGTGGCGGGCGCAGTGGCCGCCTGGTAAGGAAGATGGACGTCGACGAGGGTGCCGGCGCCGTGCGCCGACTCGATGCGGACGTGGCCGCCCACGCTCTGTGCGCGTTCGCGCATCACGATAAGGCCCAGCCCGCGCGGGCCGTCCGGGTCGAAGCCCTCGCCATCGTCGCGGATCTGCAGATGCAGCCCGTGCTGGTCGACATCGCGCAGTTGCAGCTGCACCTGGCTGGCACGCGCATGGCGCAGCACATTGGTCAGGCTTTCCTGCGCGATACGGAAGCAGGCCTGCTCGATGCAGTTGTCCGGGCGGGTGGGCAGGGTATCGATCTCGGCCAGCAGCTCCACCGGCGAGGAGCGGAACAGCACGCGGGCCTGCCAGCTCAGCGCGGCCTCCAGGCCCAGTGCGTCCAGCTGCGGCGGGCGCAGCAGGGTGGAAATATCGCGCAGCTTGGCCACGGTGGTGTCGGCCAGGCTGACAATCTGTGCCAGGTCCTCGCCACGGCGCTGTTCGTCCTGTTCATCCTGTGCGGCACAGGCTGACAGCTTGATCGCGGTGATCGCTTGGCCGATGTCATCGTGCAGGTCGCGCGAGATGGCCCGGCGTTCGTCCTCCTGCAGCGAGAACAGGCGGCCGGCCATGGCCTGCAGTTCGCGGTTGCTGGTTTCCAGGGCGCTGCGGGTGCGCTCGGATTCGCTCAGGTCGCGCACGATCAGCAGCTTGCAGTCGCGTCCGCCGTAGCGCACCTCACCGACGGCCAGGCCGGCGTGGAAGGGGCGGCCGTCGGCGCGCTGCATCACCATGACGCTGTTGTGGCCGGGGCTGTGCTGCGGCTGGCCGGCGTGAAGCTGCAGGCGCACGCGGTCCAGTTCGGACGGTGCCACCAGTGCCGCCAGTGGCTCGCCCAGAAGGGTGTGGCTGCCATAGCCGAACAGCGCCGCGGCCCAGGCGTTGGCATACAGGACGTGTTCGTCGGACAGGATGACGACGCCGTCGGGCAGTACCCGCACCAGCTCACGGAACTGCTCCTCACGCTCACGCAGCAACCGGCGCGACTGCTCACGCTCGGTCACGTCCTGCAGCGTGCCCAGCACCCGCTCACGGCCCACCTCGTCCAGGCCACGGGCCGCGCGCAGGTGCACCATCAGCGCACGGCCCTCCATCGACAGCAGCGGCAGCAGCACGTCCACCTGTGCCGCCGGGCCGGCGCAGAGTTCGGCCAGCAGCTGCTCGGTCTGGGTGGCGGTGGCCGGGTCGGCCGGCACCAGCAGTTCATCGAAACGATGCCAGCGCCGCGCCTCGGGTACACGCCGGCCCAGCAGCCGGTAGACCTGGTTGGAATAGCGACCCAGGCCGCTGGCCGGGTCCAGTTCCCAGGCGCCGATGCGGGCCAGCTCGTGTGCTTCATCCACGCGCGCCAGGGCCTGGTCGCGGCGCAGCTGGGCCAGGTCTTCGGCGGTGCGGTCGATGGCGATCAGCAGACGGGCGGTGTGCCCGTCGTAGTCGATCGCATTCGAGCGCAGCTCCATCTGCCGGCGGCTGCCGTCGCGCAGCTGCAGCGGCGTGCGCAGGATGCAGATCTGGTCGGGTGCCTCGCGGATGTCCTCAAGCTTGGCCTGCAGCACCTGGCGGTCGCCGGGTGACCAGAGCACGTCGATGGTCTGTTCCAGCAATTCGTCGCGCTCCCAGCCGAAGGCCTGGCACGCCGCCGGGTTGGCATCGAGGATGGCCAGGCTGCCCAGGTCGTAGACCAGGATCGGCCCCGGGTTGCCCTCGAACAGCTGCCGCAGGCGCAGTTCCGAACCCTGCAGGCGGGCGTGGGTGTGCAGCACGTGCTCGGCCAGCGGGCGCAGCAGCAGGTACAGCAGACCGGCACTGGCAAAGGCGAAGAAGGCGTCCTTTACGGTCTGCCAGAACGCCAGCTGCTGCGGGTCGGGCACCAGCGAAGCCATGGCACCGTCGGTAGCGATCATCCAGGCCAGCGCCAGGGCCAGATAACTCAGCACGACCCGGCGCCGGTCACGACTGAGGGCTTTGGCCATCTGCGGGTCGGGAACGGGGTCAGTGCCGGTCGGTTGTACGGGCATCGGGCAGGGAAGCAGGAGGGGGCGCGGGCCATAGTAACGCGCGGGTGCGCCCAAGCACTCAATTATCCGCCGGAGCCGCCGTTAACCACTGCGTGCCCCGCTGTCGGGCGCGCCATTCCGGAGCAACATCGCGTGGACCAAGGGATCATCGCCAGCCTGCTGCAGCACCCGCTCGCCTCGGCACTGGTCATCGTCGACCGTGGCGGCCGTCCGCTGGCAGCCAATCCGGCCGCGCGTGAACATGGGCTGCCGGCGACGGTGGCCGCCTATGCCCCGATGCTGGAGGACCTGCGCTTGCTGGCCGCGGACGGCGGCATCGTTCCCTGCACCCTGCCGGGTGGCCCCCGCGGCCACTACGACGGGTACCTGCGTGCCGTGCATGATGGCAACGGCAACCTGCTGGCGTTCACCCTCAGCGTGCCCGAGCCGGTGCCGATCGATGCGGGCGGGCGCTGGGAGCTGGCCCTGGACAGTGCCGGCCACAGTCTGTGGGACTGGGACATTCCCAGTGACCGGGTCGTACGCACACCGGCCCTGGTGGACGAAACCGCCAACGGCATCATCGCCCGCGTACACAGCGACGACCTGGACGACATGCGTGCAGCCCTGGACGAACACCTGCGCGGCAACAGCGAACAGTACAGCGCCCAGTTCCGCTTCCGCCACGACAATGGCCAGTGGCGCTGGGTGCTGGACCGCGGCCGCGTGGTTTCGCGCACCGCCGATGGCCAGCCGCTGCGCATGGTCGGCACCCACACCGATATCGAGCAGCAGAAGCAGCTGGAAGTGCTGCTGCAGGAACAGCAACTGCATCTGAGTGAAGCCCAGCGCATCGCCAGCATGGGCAGCTGGTCCTTCGATCCCACCACCCAGCGGTTCTGGTGGTCGCCCGAGCTGCGTTCGCTGCTGGCCCTGGAGCCGGGCGAGGTGCCCGGGCAGCGGCGGTGGCTGCGGCAGCTGCATCCGCGCTCGCGGGGCGCGTTGCGCGCCGCCTGGCGCCGGCTGTGGCGCGACGGCCGCGCTGCCAACCTGGAGCTGGAACTGACCCGCGGCCATGAGCCCTCGCAGCACCTGCGCCTGTGGATGCAGCCGCTCCTGGACATGGATGGCCACCCAAAGCGCCTGCTGGGCCAGGTGCAGAACATCACCGAGCAGCACCAGACCGACGCGCTCATCCGCTGGCGCACCGAGCTGCTCAACCGCGTTTCCGCGCTGGGCCGTATCGGCGGCTGCGAGATCGAAGTCAGCACCCGGCACATGCAATGGACCGAGGAGTGCTACCGCATTCACGGCCTGCGCAAGGAGCCGATCACCCTGGACCAGGCCCTGTCCCTGTACACCGAGGATTCGCGCGCGCATTTCGAAGCCGCGCTGCTGCGCATCGCCGGTGGCGGGCTGCCGGAACAGCTGGACCTGTGCTTCTATCGCCAGTCGGGCCTGCGGGTGTGGGTGCAGGTACTGATCGAACTGGACCGCCGCGATGGCCTGCCGGCCCGCTTCGTGGTCCTGTTCCGTGACATCACCCGCGAACGCGAGGCCAATGAGCGCATCGAGCTGCTGGCGCATTACGATCTGCTGACCGGCCTACCCAACCGGGTGCTGCTGGGCGAGCAGACCGCCGAGGCCATCGAGGAGGCCCGTGACCGTGGTACTTCACTGGCCATGCTGTTCATCGATCTCGATGGCTTCAAGAACATCAACGACAGCTTCGGCCACGCCACAGGCGATGCGCTGCTGAAGGCCGCCGCAGCCCGGCTGCACCAGAACCTGCGCAACAACGATCTGTTCGGCCGCTTCAGCGGTGACGAGTTCATCGTGGTGCTGCGCGATCTGGCTGAACCGGAAGATGCCGGCCACGTGGCACGCAAGCTGATCGGCTCGCTGGCCGAGCCGCTGCGTCGCGGTGACACGGTGTTGAAGGTGGGGGCCAGCGTGGGCATCGCCATGCTGACTGACGGCCAGGCCGATTTTGATTCGCTGCTGCGCGCCGCCGACGCGGCCATGTACGCGGCCAAGGAAGCGGGGCGCAATACCTACCAGTACTACAGCCAGGACGCGCTGGCGCGCATCCAGCGCCGGCTGGACATCGAGCACGGCCTGCATGGTGCGATCGAGCGCGAGGAGTTCAGCCTTGCCTACCAGCCGCTGCTGCACACCCACCACGGCGAGCCACCGGCCATCGAGGCACTGCTGCGCTGGCATCGGCCCGGCGTGGGCTACTGCAGCCCGGCCGAATTCATTCCCATTGCCGAAAAGTGCGGCGAGATCGTTCGCATCGGCGACTGGGTGCTGACGGAGGCTTGCCGCCAGGCATCGGCTTGGGACCGTGCCGGCCTGCGCTTCGAGCGCATCGCCGTGAACGTGTCGGCCGTGCAGCTGCGCGACCGCGGTTTTGCCGAGCGCGTGATAGAGATCTGCCACGCCCACGGCTGGCCGCCGCAGCGGTTGGAGCTGGAGCTGACCGAATCGGCACTGATCCGTGACACCGACATCCTTCGCCACTGTTTCGACGTACTGGAACGGCACGGCGTGCCGCTGGCGGTGGACGACTTCGGGACCGGATTTTCCAACCTCAACTATCTCAACCGCTTCCCGGTGGGCCGCCTGAAGATCGACCGCAGTTTCGTGCAGGGCATGCTGCATGATTCGGGCACGGCCGAGGTGACCCAGGCGATCGTGCACCTGGGCCACGCGCTGGGCATGAAGGTGGTGGCCGAGGGCGTGGAAACGCACCAGGAAGAAGACATGCTGCGCCGCCAGGGCTGCGACGAGATCCAGGGCTACCTGTACTCGCGCCCGTTGAGCCCTCGCGACCTGGCGCAGTGGCTTCGCCAGCAGCACGCCACCCCGCAGATCGTCCTGGTGCAGTAGCGCCGGGCCATGCCCGGCGGAGTGCCATCCATGTGGTGGTTGCCCGGGATTCTGCTCTGGTGAGTGCCTGCATCCGCGATCATCCACGCATGGCGTGGATCTACTGCATTCGCGCGTGCGCGCCTGGAACAGCAACTGTCTCAGTAGATCCACGCCATGCGTGGATGATGTAAGGATGGACCTGCTCCTGCAGGGCTTCTGCAGGTCATTCCTTTCAAGCCAGATCGCTCGGGCTGAGTATCTGACGATGGACACTGCCCGGAACGATGTTTCTGGTCAGCCCGAGGCGACCGCGGAGTGAGCAATGGCAGGCCCCACCGTCTACCGTGTGCCAGCCTGACGACATCAGGAATTGCTCAAAAGCCTGGCGGGCTTCGTCCAGATTGAACGCCATGTAGATGCCTGGGAAACAGAGCAGGAGCGGCAGTGTGTCCTGCTCCCGCTTCTCAGACCACGCAGTAAATCCTGAACCGCGCAGGTGCACACACGGGTGCAAATATCGCGGCAACCCATCCACGCACGGCGTGGATCTACAGCGAATCCCCATCCAGCCCGAGATCCCAGGCCATCCCCAGCAGCTCCCCCGCAGGCGCCGACGGGGCAGGGCGGGCATCGGCCAGCTGCCTCAGCTCCTCGATCTCCTCGCGTGCGACCACCTCCAGCTGCTGCAACTGCTCGCGCACGCTGGGGTTGCGCGGGCGCTCGTCGGGGTTGATCGGGGGCAGGGCGCGGATCAAGGTCATGGTGCGCGGGGCAGGGGCGTTCAGAGTCAGATTACAGGCAAAAGCCCCGGAATGACCGGGGCCTTGCGGGCTGCCGGAGCAGGCAGCGGACATCAGGATCAGAACAGTTCGACCGTGCCGGCGCCCATGTTCTGCTGGGCGACCGGCTTGTGCGGCGGGCGCTCCCATTCGCTGCGCAGCTCACGCAATCGGCTGCCGGTGCGCTGCAGGGCGGTAGCGATCTCTGCATCGAACACGCCGCCATTGCGGTGCAGCAGCTCCTGCAGAGCCACGGCCTCGCGGTTGATTGCGGTCAGGCGGTCCAGGTGGGTGTGTACGCCGCCCAGTGCCTGGGTGGCGATGTCCTCGAACTGCAGGGCGCGCACGGCTTCGGCCACGCTGCCATCGATCGCACGGGCGCACTCGGACACCTCGCGCATGCCGTCACCCAGCGAGGCATTGATCTGGGCTACGTTGTCCAGCATCGCCGCCGCTTCCTGTCGCGCTTCGCGGGAACGGTCCATATCGCGCGAGGCCATGTGCGAGACGGTTTCGCGCACCTTGGCGATGGCGTCCTTGGAGCTGTGGGCCAGCTTGCGGATCTGCTCGTTGAAGGTGGTCGAGCGCTCGGACAGGTTGCGCACTTCGTCGGCCACCACGGCAAAGCCGCGACCGGCTTCACCGGCACGCGCTGCTTCGATGGCCGCGTTCAGCGCCAGCAGATTGGTCTGGTCGGCAATCGACTTCACGTCTTCCAGCAGGGCAAAGATGCCGTCCAGGTGCTGGGCCATCTGGTCGATGTGCTGCACGGTGGTGCTGCTCTGGCCGCTCACCTGTTCCAGTGCTTCAACCAGTTGTTCCATGCGGTGGTTGGCATGCTGGGCGAAGCGGGCGACGTCGAGGCCGGCACTGCCTTCGTCACCGGCGCGGTCGACGATGCGCGACAGCGCCTGGCTCTGCTGGCGCGACTTGCGGTTCATCGCGTCGAAGCTGCCGCCCAGGCTGGAGACGGCCTGGCGGATCAGGTCACGGGCGCGTTCCACTTCGCCACGCGAACCATCGATTTCGTTGCCGACGAAGCTGCGCAGCTCGGTCAGCAGCTGGTCCTGCTCACGCAGAACACGGGCATGTTCCGGGGAACGCTGCGCCTGGGCGCGGGTGGTCCACCACGCAAAGCCGAGCCAGCTCAGCGTCATCGTGGTCAGGATCGCCCAGCGCAGGGCGGCCGGCCATTCAAAGCCGATGGCAAAGGGGAGCAGCAGAGTCAGGGCCAGGGGGGCGGCCAGACGGATGAAAATGCGTGAGTACATGGACGTTCTCGGGAGGTGCACGGAGGATGTATCGGCCGTACGCCCTTTCTCTTTAACGTCGATGTGCCTTCTGGAAGCGCCGGATTTCCGACGCGTCCGCCGGGCATGGCCCGGCGGGCACCGTGCCTCAGCCCAGCTGCCGGTCCACGGCTTCGGTCATCGCTTTGCGGCTGAGCAGGAAGTCCCAATAGCTGCCACCCAGCTGCCGCCACAGCACCGCCGCGCGCACGGCGGCCAGCAGCAGGGCGCGGATCTCGGCCACCACCCCGGCCTGACCGAGATAGTGTGGATTGCCCTGCACCATCACGCGCGGCTTGAGGTGGCTGATGGTGTCTGCATACAGGCCTCCCAGGCTCTCCAGCACGTCCGGATGGCCGCTGTCGCCCAGCTCGGCGGCCTGGCGGTGGGCGCGCTCGATGCCCGAGGCAACCTTGTTGACGGTGGCACCGTCCTGCACGAAGCGGCGCTCCAGTTGCAGCACCGACAGCGCCAGCTTGGGCAGGATCGGGTCCTGGCCCTGGTTGCGGAAATAGTTGTGCAGCAGGCGCAGGCCGGATTTCAACGCGTGGCGGTCACCGAAGACCTCCTGCGGGGAGGCGGCATCAATGCGGAACACACTGTCCACCGCGGTACGCACCGCTGCCGCGTCGGAATGGCCGGTATCGGCGATACGGCGCACCTGCTGCAGGGCCTGGGCAATGCCGGCCAGGGCCAGAACGCGGTCGTCGACAGTGAAACTCATGCAGCGATTACCTCAAAAGGAGAAGGGGTGGTGCGCAGGCGCTGTTCCAGCGGCGCATCGGTGGCGGCGATGACCGCGCCGCCCAGGCAGACATCGCCGTCATACAGCACCAGCGACTGGCCAGGGGTAACGGCGCGCTGCGGGCGGGCAAAGGTCACCAGCACGCTGCCATCGTCCAGCACCTCGACCGTACACGGCTCGTCAGGCTGCCGGTAGCGGGTCTGGGCGGTGCACTCGAAGCGCCGCGCCGGCGGTGTGCCGGCGATCCAGTGCGCGGCCTCCGAGCGCAGGCGGTCGGACAGCATCCACCTGCTGTCGCGGTCCTGGTCCACGTACAGCACATTGCTGGCCACGTCCTTGCCGACCACGTACCACGGCGCAGCGGGACGTCCACGCACGCCGCCAATGTTCAGGCCCTCGCGCTGGCCCAGGGTGAAATAGAACACCCCCGGATGCTCGGCGATGACACTGCCATCGGCCGGGTCGACGATCTGGCCGGGCTTGGCCGGCAGGTAGCGGCCGAGGAACTCGCGGAAGTCGCGCTCGCCGATGAAACAGATGCCGGTCGAATCCTTCTTGGCATGGGTCGGCAGGCCGACGTCACGCGCGATCCGGCGCAGGTCGCTCTTTTCCAGGTCGCCAATGGGGAACAGGGTCGCGGCCAACTGCTCCTGCCCCAGCTGGTGCAGGAAGTAGCTCTGGTCCTTGGCGCGGTCGGCACCGCGCAGCAGCAGCCACTGCGGGCCACGCTGGGCGATGCGGGCGTAGTGGCCGGTGGCGATGCGCTCGGCCCCCAGCTCGCGGGCGGCGTCCAGGAAGTGCTTGAACTTCACCTCGCGGTTGCACAGCACGTCCGGGTTGGGCGTGCGGCCGGCGGCATATTCGGCCAGGAAGTGCTCGAACACCCCCTGCCAGTACTCGCTGGAAAAATCGCGGAAATGGAACGGGATGCCGAGCAGGCCGCAGACGGCCACCGCGTCGCGGCGATCATCCTCGGCGCGGCAGTCGCCGCTGCCGTCGTCGGCCCAGTTCTGCATGAACAGGCCGGCCACGGATTCCCCCTGCTGCACCAGGCGCCAGGCGGCCACGGATGAATCCACGCCGCCGGACACGCCGACCATCACCCGTGGGCTGCTCATGCGACCTCCCGGACCAGCGAAAGCGGGTGGCGCTGGCCGGCCAGATAGTCGGCCACCACCTGCCAGACCAGCGGGCTGCGCAGGCGCGGCCCGGCCACCCGCAGCTCGGCCGGGTCCAGCCACAGGGCGCGGTCGATGCCGGCATCCAGCGGCTGGTCCGGATCGTGCGAGAGCGGGCGGGCGGCGTAGCAGAAGCGCAGGAACGCAGTGCCATCCGACGCGGTCCACTGGTAACAGCCGATGAAGGCGGTCAGCTCCACCGTCCAGCCGGTTTCCTCGCGGGTCTCGCGCAGGGCGGCGGCGGCCAGGCTTTCGCCCGGTTCCAGGTGCCCGGCGGGCTGGTTCAGCACCTGCCGGCCGTCGATGGTCTCTTCCACCAGCAGCACGCGGCCGCCGTCGACCACCACGGTGGCCACGGTGGCATGCGGTGCCCAGCGCGGGTCCTGCACAGCGTTCAACTCAGAGGTCGTCCTTCTTGGTCAGCTCCAGCTCCATCGCATCGGCGGTACGGATGGCGGCATCGATGGCGTCGCTGAGCTGGTCGGTAGTGGCATCGGCGTCGATCTTCACCACGAACATGGCGGTCTTGTCCTGCTTCACCCAGCCGCCCATCTTGGCGTCCTGGGAGTCTTCCAGCAGGCGGTTGGCCACCGCTTCGGGGAACTGCTTGGCCGTGGACACATAGCCCGGCGACCATATCTCGCGGATGTTGTGGCTGCCAAAGTCCTCCACGGCCGAACGCACATAGACCATCTGGGTGCGGTCGCCTTCCACGTCGAACACCATCTGGTAGTCGCCGTCCTCGTCCACCTCGTAGGTGTAGCCCAGCTTGTCCAGGTGGCGGGCGATGGCTGCATCCCCCTTGGGGCTGTCGGCATCGGTCGTGGCGCCTGCATTGCCGGCGGCAGCCAGCAGGGCGATCAGCAACGCAGGCAGAAGGGTCCTTTTCATGAAAATCCTGTGAAACGTCGGGGACAGGCGCTAATTGTGACGGTGGTCGTGCGTGCCGTCCATTCCGCGCCGCTCCGGCGAAGCGCCGCCGCACCCTCTATAATGTACGGATGCCCCGCGAGTCCTCCCCCGATTCCCATCACGATCACGGTATTGCCGTGGAGCCCGCGCGCCCGGAAGTGGCGCCGCCCCCGTTCTACCAGGTCATGATCCTCAACGACGACTACACCCCGATGGATTTCGTGGTGGACGTCCTGCAGCAGTTCTTCAGCATGGACCTGGACAAGGCCACGCAGGTGATGCTGCATGTGCATACCCGCGGCCGTGGCGTCTGCGGGGTCTTCACCCGTGAAGTGGCCGAGACCAAGGTCGCGCAGGTCAACGAATACTCACGCATGAACCAGCACCCGCTGCTGTGCACGATGGAAAAGGCCTGACCGGTCTCCGGCAGCGTCGAGCTTGCTCGACTGAGCCCGGCAGTCGAGCAAGCTCAACTGCCCCCTCCGCCTGGCCGGTTCAGCCCCCGGCCTGCGTGCATTACTGCAATGCCCGGTGTGAACCACGGCAAACAATCTGCACTACTAACGCCATCTGAACGCAGCAATCCGCTAGGGTGATGGAAATCGCGTAGCCAGGCCGCATATTGTCCCCATCTGCCGCCGGAGTAATCCATGTTCAGCAAAGACCTCGAACACACCATCGGCCAGTGCTACAAGCGCGCCCGTGAGGCCCGGCATGAATTCATGACGGTCGAACACCTGCTGCTGGCACTGCTCGACAATCCGTCCGCCCAGGCCGTGCTCAAGGCTTGCGGTGCCGATGCCGAACGCCTGCGCCAGGAACTGGAACAGGCCATCGAGGCATCAGTGTCGCGCCTGGCCGAGGACGATGGCCGCGATACCCAGCCGACCCTGGGCTTCCAGCGCGTGCTGCAGCGGGCCGTCTACCACGTGCAGTCCTCGGGCAAGAAGGAGGTCACCGGCGCCAACGTGCTGGTTGCCATCTTCGGCGAAAAGGACTCCCACGCCGTCTATTACCTCAACCAGCAGGATGTCACCCGGCTGGACGTGGTCAATTACCTGTCCCATGGCATCGCCAAGCTGGGCGAGGAAGGGGAACAGGCGTCCTCCTCTGAGGGCGAAAGCCGCCTGGAAGGCGGGGAGGGCGAGCCCAAGGGCGACGCGCTCGCCGAATTCGCCAGCAACCTCAACGAACAGGCCCGGGCCGGACGCATCGACCCGCTGGTCGGCCGCGCCGACGAAATCGAGCGCACCATCCAGGTCCTGTGCCGCCGCCGCAAGAACAACCCGCTGTACGTGGGCGAGGCCGGCGTGGGCAAGACCGCCATCGCCGAGGGCCTGGCCCGCCGCATCGTCGAAGGCTCCGTGCCGGATGTGCTGGCCGATGCCGTAATCTACTCGCTCGACCTGGGCGCCCTGGTGGCCGGCACCAAGTACCGCGGCGATTTCGAAAAGCGCCTGAAGGGCGTGCTGACCGCGCTGAAGAAAGTACCCAACGCGGTGCTGTTCATCGACGAGATCCACACCATCATCGGCGCCGGCTCGGCGTCGGGCGGCACCATGGATGCCTCCAACCTGATCAAGCCGGCCCTGGCATCGGGCGAGCTGCGCTGCATCGGCTCGACCACGTTCCAGGAATACCGTGGCATCTTCGAGAAGGACCGTGCGCTGGCCCGGCGCTTCCAGAAGATCGACATCGTCGAGCCGACCGTGGGCGAAACCTACGAGATCCTGCAGGGCCTGAAGTCCAAGTACGAAGCCCATCACGGCGTGACCTACTCCGATGAAGCGCTGCAGGCGGCGGTGGATCTGTCGGTCAAGCACATTGCCGACCGGCTGCTGCCGGACAAGGCCATCGACGTCATCGACGAGGCCGGCGCCCGCCAGCGCCTGCTGCCCGAGGGCCAGCGCAAGGAGCTGATCGACGTCGAGGAAGTCGAGGCGATCATTGCCAAGATGGCGCGCATCCCGGCCAAGCAGGTCAGCGCCACCGACAAGGATGTGCTGCAGCACCTGGAGCGCAACCTGAAGATGGTGATCTTCGGCCAGGATCCGGCCATCGGCACGCTGGCCTCGGCCATCAAGCTGGCGCGCTCTGGCCTGGGCAATCCGGAAAAGCCGATCGGCAATTTCCTGTTCGCCGGCCCCACCGGCGTGGGCAAGACCGAGGTGACCAAGCAGCTGGCGCTGCAGCTGGGCATCGAGCTGGTCCGCTTCGACATGTCCGAATACATGGAGCCGCATTCGATCAGTCGTCTGATCGGTGCGCCCCCGGGCTACGTCGGCTTCGACCAGGGCGGCCTGCTCACCGAAAAGATCGTCAAGACCCCGCACTGCGTGCTGCTGCTGGATGAAATCGAGAAGGCGCATCCGGACATCTTCAACATCCTGCTGCAGGTCATGGACCGCGGTGTGCTGACCGACACCAATGGTCGCGAAGCCAACTTCAAG
>NZ_JBNNHG010000069.1:0-18043 GCF_050268705.1 Stenotrophomonas sp. NPDC077659
GGTGCCCGATGCACCGCGTGGTCGGCGATAATGGGCCATGAACGCGCAACGCTCCGGAAATGGAAGGCCGCAGTTTCCGCCCGTCCGACGTGGGCCGTGCGGTGTCCAAGTTCCTGTCCAGCCACTTCACCCAGTACGTGGATTACGACTTCACCGCCAGGCTTGAGGACGAGCTCGATGCCGTCTCGCGCGGCGAGGAAGAGTGGATCCCGCTGATGGCCCGCTTCTGGGAGCCGTTCAAGGAGCTGGTGGAAGACAAGAAGGAATCGGTCGACCGCGCCGAGGCCAGCGGTGCCCGCGAACTGGGTACCGACCCCAAGACCGGCAAGCCGGTCAGCGTGCGCCTGGGCCGATTCGGGCCGTACGCGGCCATCGGCAGCACCGCCGAGGACGCCGAGGAAAAGCCGAAGTTCGCCTCGCTGCGCCCCGGCCAGTCGATGCACACCATCTCCCTGGAAGACGCGCTGGAACTGTTCCTGATGCCGCGTGCGCTGGGTGAGGACAATGGCGAGCCGGTCAGCGTCGGCATCGGCCGCTTCGGACCGTTTGCCAAGCGCGGCAGCACCTATGCCTCGCTGAAGAAGGAAGACGACCCGTACACCATCGACCTGGCCCGTGCCGTGTTCCTGGTTGAAGAGAAGGAAGAGATCGCGCGCAACCGGATCATCAAGGAATTCGACGGCAGCGACATCCAGGTGCTGAACGGCCGTTTCGGCCCGTACATCAGCGACGGCAGGATGAATGGCAAGATCCCCAAGGATCGCGAGCCGGCATCGCTGACCCTGGCGGAAGTGCAGCAGCTGATGGAAGAAACCGGCAAGCCGGTGCGCAAGGGCTTCGGCGCCAAGAAGGCGGCTGCGAAGAAGGCCCCCGCCAAGAAGGCGGCGGTGAAGAAGGAAGCCGCACCGAAGAAGGCCGCCGCCAAGAAAGCGCCTGCAAAGAAAGCTGCCAAGAAGGCCGTGAAAAAGGCAGTCAAAAAGGCAGTGAAAAAGGCCGCCAAGTAGATCCACGCCATGCGTGGATGATCTGCCAGGATGTGCGGACCAACGGTCCGCACCCACCGCAGCAAGGATGAAGGGTAGTGCCGGCCGCTGGCCGGCAGCCCGGGCAATGCACATGCCGGCCGACGGCCGGCACTACCGGCCGCCCCCACCACCCCTTCTGCACGCATCGGGGGGATAATGAAGCCCCACGTCGGGCCGGTCTTCCCCATGAAAGAACTCACCCTCGATACTGCTGTGGCCACGCTGCGCGCCGGGGGCGTGATCGCTTACCCGACCGAGGCGGTGTGGGGCCTGGGCTGCGATCCCGCGCATGAGGCGGCGGTACACATGGTGCTGCGCCTGAAGCAGCGCCCGGTCGAAAAGGGCATGATCCTGGTCGCCGCCGACCTGCCGCAGCTGGAAGGCTGGGTCCGCCTGGAGGCGCTGCCCGACGCCCGCCAGCGCGCGGTGCTGGCCAGCTGGCCCGGCGCCAACACGTGGATCCTGCCGGCCGGCCCACGGGCACGCAGCTGGGTCACCGGCGAACACAGCGGCATTGCCGTGCGCATCAGTGCCCACCCGCTGGTGGAAGCGCTGTGCCGCGCCTGGGGCGGGCCGCTGGTGTCCACCAGCGCGAACCTGGCCGGTGAGCCACCGGCGCGCAGCCGCGAAGAACTGGACCCGCGCCTGCTGCGGTTGCTCGACGGCCTCCTCGATGGCCAGACCGGCGGCCTGGCCCAGCCGACGCCCATCCGCGACGCGCTCAGCGGCAGCATCCTGCGTTCCTGATGCGTCGATTGCAGTGCCGCGGCAATTCGCGCAGGCTGCAGCCATGAACCTGCTGCGCCCTGCCCTCTGCCTGGCTCTGTCGATGCCCGTGGTGGCCTTCGCTGCCGATGACGTGCGGGTGTACCGCTGCGTGGGCAGCAATGGCGGGGTTGCCCTGCAGGACACCCCCTGCAGCAGCGGCCGCCAGGAGGTGCGCGACCTGCAGCGCCCGCGCGACCCGCCGCCGCGTGCAGTCAGCACCGATACCCCACCGCCGACGCCCGCAGCGACGCCGGACATGGGCGTGCGCGAGGTCCGCCACGTCTACATCCAGCCGCCGCAGCCGATGTACGAGTGCGTGCGCGAGGACGGCAGCCGCTACACCAGCGACAACAACGAAGGCAATCCGCGTTGGGTGCCCGTATGGACCACGGTCTGGTATCCGCAGGGACCCATCGGCGGGCCGCGCCCGCGACCGCCCGGCCCGGGCCCCGGTGGCGGCGCCATCGGCATCGGGCCGCCGCACGGCGGTGCCGGTATTCCCGTACAGCGGCCCTCGCTTGGCCATGGGGTGAGCGTGCCCGGCGGCAACGTGCTGGTGCGCGATGCCTGCACCATGTTGCCGGCCCAGGAAGTCTGCTCACGCCTGCGCGACCGCCGCTGGGAACTGGACCGCCGCTACAACAGCGCCCTGCAGAGCGAACGCACCGCGATCAGCAACGAACAACGCGGCATCGACGCACGCCTGTCGCAGGATTGCAGCGGCGGTTGAGGGCTTTGCCTTGGTAGATGCCCACCTTGGTGGGCGCTGGCAAACAGCGGTGCCAACCAAGGTTGGCATCTACCGGACAGTGGCCGCTGCTGTAGGCTTCAAGCATGAAGAAACTGATCTGGCTGGCCCTGTCCCTGCTGCCCGGTGCCGCTGCGGCCGAGGAGATGGTGATCTACCGCTGCACCGGCAGCAGCGATGTTCCCACCGTGCAGCGCACGCCCTGTTCGGCCGGCATGAAGCAGGAGATCGTGAAGCTGCCCGGCTCCGCGCAGTCGACGCCGGCTGCGGCCCCCGCAGCCGCTCCCAGGCCAGCGCCGGTCGCCGCCGACCCTGCGCCTGCAGCACCCACCGCCGCGACGCCGGACGCTCCCACACCGCCACGCGCGGGCCAGGAACGCATCATCAGCGAGGCCTACATGGTCGAGCGCGATGGCGGCGATGCCATCCTCGACAGCGCCCTGCTGCCCCGCGCCGGTGATGACAGGGTCGATGAAAACGCGCCGCCCAAGCCACCGCTGCCACCGATCTTCCAGTGCCTGGATTCACAGGGCGGGCAGTACCTGCACGAGTACGAGGCTGCGCCGGGCCGCTGCGAGTTGATGACCGTCAGCGGCCTGGGCGGTGCCACCCCGGTCAATGCCGCCAGCTGTGAGGTGGTCACTGACCGCTGCAGTGAAGTGGCCGAGGCCCAGCGCTGTGGCAGCTGGCAGCAGCAGTTCCGCACTGCACGCGGCAGCGAGCGCTTTGCCTCGGCGGAGAACCGCGACGCCGCCCGCGCCGAGCGCGAGCGCCTGCAGGCGGTACTGGCTGCGAGTGATTGCCGGGTACCGGATTAGGTACCGCAAGCCTGGTAGCGCCGGCCGCTGGCCGGCGGCGGGTCGGTCCATCTGCTGCCGGCCAGCGGCCGGCACTACCGATGAAGGGTCAGCCCCGGTTATCGCGCGATGCCGCCTTGGTAGCGCCGGCCGCTGGCCGGCGGCGGGTCGGTGATGGGGTCAGAACCCGTAACGCAGGAAGCCGCCGTCCACGGCAATGCACTCGCCGGTGACATAACTCGATGCTGGAAGGCACAGGAAGCCCACCGCTGCCGCCACTTCCTCGGGCTCACCGATGCGGCGCATCGGCGTGCGCGCGATCACTTCGTCGTAGTAATCGGCATCAGACAACGGCCCGGAGGTGCGCCGTGTGCGGATGTACCACGGCGCCACCGCGTTCACGCGGATGCCGTCCTCGGCCCACTCCACCGCCAGATTTCGGGTCATCTGGTGCATCGCCGCCTTGGTCATGCCGTACACCACGCCGCTGCGTACATGGGTCAGGCCGGACACGCTGCCGACATTGACGATGGCCGACGAGGCATGCCGGGCCAGCAGCGGGTGCGCATAGCGCGACAGCTCGAACGCCGAGAACAGATTGGTCTCGAAGATCTGCCGCCATTCGTCCTCGGAGTACTCGGTGGCCGCCTTGGTGACATTGCCACCGGCGTTGTTGACCAGGATGTGCAGGCCATCACTGTGGTCCTCCACCCAGTCCAGGATCTGCCGACGGTCCTCGTCGTCGGAGACATCGGCGGCCAACGCATGCACCTGCATCTGCGGATGCTCGTCCAGCAGTTCGTCGCGCGCGGTTTCCAGCATGTCGATGTCGCGGCCGACGATCATCAGATCGGCACCGAAACCGGCCAGTTCATGTGCGATCGCCAGGCCGATGCCGGCGCTGGCGCCGGTGATCAGGGCCGTCTGCCCGTCCAGACGCCACCGTTGCTGGGTCATGTGTTCTCCGGGGCCGCGCCCGCTGCATTTTGATGCCGCAAGGATACGCGTCACAGCAGGCCGTTGCCGACAATGCGACACTGCCCCCATCGTCCGCCCAGGAGCACCACCATGCGTCTGCTGATTCCCGTCTGCCTGTCGGTCGCGCTGCTGGCCGGGTGCCAGAAGCCGGCCCCGCCCAACCCCGAAAAGCCGCCGGAGCCGCAGGCGCTGGCCAAGGCCATCAACCCGCCGCTGGACCGCGCCAAGGGCGTGCAGCAGACGCTGGATGAAGGTGCAGAGCGCGAGCGCAAAGCCGAGGCTGAGGCGACTCAGTGATGGGTGGGCGGTAGCGCCGGGCCAAGCCCGGCGAGCGCGAAGCGCGGCCGTCTGCATCCGCCGGGCGTGGCCCGGCGCTACCAGAAACAAAAACGCCCGGCCGAAGCCGGGCGTTCTCATTGACGGCAAGCGCCGGTCAGAACCCGCAGAAGCAGTACGCCAGTGCCTTCACCGGGGCACCGTTGCCCTTCTCGCGCGCGGCGTTCTCGACGAAGCGCAGCTGGGTATCCACTTCCGGCATCGTGCGCGCCAGCATCATCCGCGCCATGCCTGAATCGGCCAGCATCCAGGCACCGGCATGGCTGCCGGCAAACCCGCTGACGAACTGCGCGAACGGCGTGGCCGGCTTTTCGATGTAACGCACGCGGTACTTCTCTTCATTGCCCAGCTTGGCACGGCTGGCGGCATCGGCCACCGCGTCCTTCATGCCACCGAAGGCATCGACCAGGCCGCGCTCCTTGGCCTGCGCACCACTCCAGACGCGGCCACGGGCCACTTCGTCGATGGCCTCGACCGGCTTCCTGCGGGCCTCGGCCACGCGACCGGTGAAGTCGGCATAGCCCTTGTTGATCACCGACTGGATGACCTGGCCCACGGCCGGGTCCATCGGACGGGTGACATCGAAGGCACCGGCAAAGCGGGTCGTGCCCACGCCATCGGTATGCACGCCGAACTTGTCCAGCGCGCGGCTGAAGTTGGGGATCATGCCGAAGATGCCGATCGAACCGGTGATGGTCGACGGGTCGGCATAGATGCGATCGGCGTTCATGCTGATCCAGTAACCACCGGAGGCGGCCAGGTCGCCCATCGACACCACCACCGGCTTGCCGGCGGCCTGCAGGGCCACCACTTCGCGGCGGATCTGCTCGGAGGCGAACACTTCACCGCCCGGCGAATCCACACGCAGGACCACCGCCTTGACCTGGTCATCATCGCGCGCGGCGCGCAGCAGCGCCGAGGTCGATTCGCCACCGATGCGGCCGGCCGGCAGGTCACCGCCGCTGATCTCACCAGAGGCCACCACCACGGCCACCTGCGGACGGGTGTCCACCGGGTTGCGGCGCGCATCGAGCTGGCCCATGTAGGACGCGAAATCGATGTTGCGGAAACCGCCGTCGGCGTCTTCATCGGCCACGCCGCGCTCGATCATCAGATCCTCGAATTCCTCGCGGGTCTTCAGCGCGGTCACCAGCTTCTGCTGCAGGGCGAACTTGGCCAGGTCACCACCGGCCGCCGCCACGCCTTCGGGCAGGGTGTCGATGCCTGCGGCCAGCTGTGCCGGATCCAGGCGGCGCGCCTTGGCGATGTCGCCCAGGTAGCGCTGCCACACGTCGTTCATCCAGAACAGATCGGCTTCCTTGGACGCCGGCGAGGCCGCATCCAGCACGTACGGTTCGGCGGCGGACTTGTACTCGCCCACCTTGAACAGGTGCACGTCCACGCCCAGCTTGTCCTGCAGGCCGGTGCGGAAATACTGGCGGTAGCGGCCCAGGCCTTCCAGCACCACCGACCCCATCGGGTCCAGGTAGACCTCGTCGGCCTGCGCGGCCAGCAGGTACTGCGACTGGCCCATGCTCTGGCTGAAGGCCACGATCTGCTTGCCCGAGGCGCGCAGATCCTGCAGCGCACCGGCCACTTCACGCAGCGAAGCGAAACCGGACGGCTGCAGCTTGTCCAGTTCCAGCACGACACGTTCGATCTTCTTGTCGGTCTTGGCCGACTCGATGACGCGCAGCAGGTCGCGCAGCTGCACTTCCTCGGCACCGTTGTCGCCCACGGCCTTGGCCAGCGCGCGGCTGACCGGGTCGGCGCTGTACTGCTCGACCAGCCGGCCTTCAGGCGCGATCACCAGGGTGGTGCGGTCCTGCAGGGATTTGCTGCCGCCGGCACTCATGCCCGCAGCGATGATGAACATCACCACCACCAACAGCAGCAGCCCGAAGAACACCAGGTTGAGGATCAGCCTGCGGGTGAAATTCATCACGTCCCACAGCCCGATGAAGAAACTGGCGACGGGATTGCGATGCGCCGGGGGCAGCGGGGGCACGGGTTGGTTCATGGAGCGCTCCGGATGGCTTCTTGCCGTGGTAACAGCATAGCCGGTGCCGCGTGAGGTGGCATCGGACACAAGTCAGGGGATCGCCCGTCACGGTCTGTCGTGACGGGCGCAACGATCATTCCAGGGCCGACTGGCCGATGCGCAGGCTGCTGCGACGCAGGCGCCAGCCCATCAGGATGGCGGCAGCGGTCAGGCCGACGATCAGGCCGATCCACATGCCCTGCGGGCCCATGCCCAGGCCGAGGCCAAGCCCGGCACCGAGCGGCATGCCCAGGCCCCAATAGGCGAACATGGCGATGAACATCGGCACGCGCGTGTCCTTCAGCCCGCGCAGCGCGCCGGCCGACAGCACCTGGATGCCATCGGGGAACTGGAAGGTGGCCGCGTACAGCAGCAGCGTCGAGGCCAGCCCGGCCACGGCCAGGTCATTGGTGTAGACACCGACGATGGCATCGTGGCCGAACAGCAGCACCGCCGCCGACAACGTCTGCGTGCCCATGATGATCGCGTAGCCGGCCCAGGCCGCGCGGCGCACGCCGAAGCCATCGCCACGGCCGACCGCATGACCCACGCGCACGGTGGTGGCCTCGGCCACGCCCATCGGGATCATGAAGCACAGCTGCGCCACGTTGATCGCGATCTGGTGCGCGGCCGCTTCGTTGGCACCGAGGCGGCCGATCAGCAGCGCGGTGACGATGAACAGGCCGCCTTCCATCAGCACGGTGATGCCGATCGGCAGACCGGTGCGCAGCAGGTCCCGGATGGCCGCCGGGCGCGGGCCTTCGAAGTGCGAGAACAGCTGCAGGTGGGCGAAGCGCTTGGTGAACCACAGATACGTGGCGAAGGCGATGGCCTGCAGCCACATCATCACCGCCGAGGCGATGCCCAGGCCTTCGGCGCCCATTTCCGGGAAGCCGAGCTTGCCATTGGCCAGCACGTAGCCCAGTGGTGCCAGCACCAGCAGACCGCCGAAGCCGAGCAGCATGGTCGGCAACGTCCAGTGCATGCCCTCGCTGAGGTAGCGCATGCAGAAGTACAGGGTCAGCGCGGGGCCGCCCCAGCGCACCGCGTGCAGGAAGGCCGTGGCCCCCGGCACGATGTCCGGGGCGATGCCGAAGGCCGGCAGCAGCGGCGGCACCACGGTGAGGAAGGTGAACATGATCAAGCCCAGGCCCAGCGCCAGCCACAGCGCCTGGCGGAACAGCGGGCCAATTTCGCGCTCGCGGCCGGCGCCGTGCAGCTGCGACACCGAGGCGGTGAGCGAGATGAGGGTGCCGATCGGGATCAGCATCGGCAGCCACAACAGGGCCGTGCCGATGGTGACCGCGGCCAGCGTGGCCGTGGCGTGGTGGCCGGCAATGACGTTGTCGACGAAGGAGATCAGACCGGTGGATACATGGCCCAGCACCAAAGGCAGGGCGAGCAGACCGGTCGCGCCGACTTCCTTGCTGAAGCGCGGCGTGGAGGTTGCAGTAGACATGGAAATACGGAACGCCAACTACGGTTGCGCGCGAAGGGCACAGGCACCGGGTTGGGGCCGGCTATTTTACGGCCAAACGATCCCGCACCGCTCGCGGGTAGAGTCGACCGTTGGTCGACTGCACGTCGTTCTGGCCGTGCAAAAATCTCCGGGCGTTGCGCGGGTAGAGTCGACCGTTGGTCGACTACCGCGCGCAGCGCGCGGGTCTTTTCCGGCACAGAGCAGTCGACCAACAGTCGACTCTACCCCGCCAGATCCCCGTCAAATCCCGGCGATTCCACGCCCATTGCCCATCAAATCCCCGCCGATCCCCTCCGGTGTTACTGCCCAGCCTGGCGCTTGAGCCAGGCATCGCGTTCGGCGGGCGGCACGGCGAGGAAGGCACTACGCACGGCATCACGCTCCTGCGGCGGGGTGCGCTGGGCAACCAGTGTCAATTGCGTCAACTGCGCATCAGTGAGCTGGCGCAGCACGACCAGCGCGGTCTCGCGCTGTTCCGGCGGCACCAGGCCGAACAGACCGTGCAGCTTGGGAAACTGCATGCCCAGCCGCGGACCGAGCCGCCAACCATCGCGGAACGACTGGTCCTGGGCCTGGAACTGCTCGCGCAGGCGCTGCTGCTGCGCAGCCGGCAGCGCGGCAAAGCGGGCAGCGGCCTGGCGGATGCGGTCGCGCTCGCCTTCCGGCAGGGCCTTAAACGCGGCGTAGTCGGCCCGACGCTGGCGCTGCTGCTCCGGACGAAGCTGGGCAAAGGCGGGCGGCGAGCGGGTATCGGCCATCGGTGCTGGCGTTGTACCCGGCGCTGGCGGCGGCAGCGGCACTTCCAGCGACGGCGGCGCGGCAGACAGCGACAGCGGCAGGGCCAGCACCAGGCCGGCAAACAGGAACTTATTCATCAGCAGCGGTTTCCAGCGCAGCGCCCACCGGCTCGGGGCGGGTCGGCTTGGGTTCGGATTCATCCACCGGCAGCGGGCCGCCCGCGGCGCTCCACGCATACAGGTCGGCGTCGGCGGCCAGCGGATAGTCGCGGTCGGCCAGCATGGCGGCGTCCTCGGCCGCGTGGCCATCGGCGGCAGCGGTCGGCTGCACCTCGCTGGCCGGCAGCGATTGGACGGTGACAGGGCCGGCCTCGGCGACCACGCCTTCCGGCAGCGGCGCATCGCTGGCCGTCGCGTGGTGCTGCCAGTAGCGCCAGCCCAGGGCGGCCGCCAGCAGCACCGCCACCGTCACCAGCAGGATGGCCGGGCCGCGCCAGCGCGGCGCACCGCTGTTGGGGCGGCGGCGCTTGGGCGCGCTGCGCTCGTCGCGCTCCGGCGTGCGCCAGCTGGCAGTAGGAGGCTGGTTGTTCGTGGCCGGTGCCGAGGGCTGCTGCAGCTGCTGCAGGCGCTTGGCCGGCAGATCGCGGATGCGCAGCTGCACCTGTTCGGCCAGGCCGCGCCACGCCGCTGCATCGGGCTGGCCGTGGGCATCGCGCGGGCAGGCGGCGGCCAGCAGCTGCTGGTAGCCGTCTTCATCGATGTCCAGCACGCGGGTGGCAATGCCTTCATCCAGGCTGCCACCGACCCGCAGCAGCAGGGCCAGGCGCGGCAGCGGCGGCATGTCGCCCAGGGCAGCCAGTGACGGCGGCCACTGCGCGGCAGCCGGCTCGCGCAGCGCCTGGCGCTGGCCCAGCAGGGTCCAGAAACGGGTCGGCCACTGCGCCATCGGCAGGTCGCTGGCCACGGCGGAGAAAGCGCGCATCACCGCGACCAGGGTCTGCTCGGCGCGGGCGGGGTCACCGCACTGCAGCTCGGCAACCACCAGCGCGCGGCGTTCGACGCCACGCAGGAACGCCGACAGCGCGCCGGCCGCGGTCGAGGAAACAGGGGCGGGCACAGCCGTCATCGGTTACTCCAAAGGTCTGCGGGCATGATAGCGGCAGCCCATCGGCGGCCGGCAGGACTTGCGCCCACGGGCACTTCGTGCTGCAGGTTGTGCACAGCATCAATGCGGTGCCGGGTCGATTCGTTGTGAAGCCGCAGATTCACCTTGTTTCAGCAATGTTTCACAATCAGGCCATTGATTTTATTGATGTTTTATGTATGGCTATTTTTTGACCAACCCGAGTGTAAAGCCGTCGCCATCGGCCTCACACGCCCCCGTCGACCGGTAACGCACAACGTTATCCACAGAAGATGTGGATAAGACTGAATCTCTAATAGCCACCGATATTTAGGTGACATTTATGATTGCGCGGCAGGCGGGGGCGACGCGATCGCCTCTGCCTTTGGCCCCCGCCCTGCCCGTTACACTGCCCTCATGCTCGACCCCATCCCGACCCTGCAGGTCGCCCTGCCCGTCCCGCTGCCGCGCCTGTTCGACTACCTTCCCCCGGAAGGTCCGGGCCCGGCCGTGCCGGTCGGCTGCCGCCTGAAGGTGCCGTTCGGCAACCGCGAGCTGGTAGGCATGGTGGCCGGCCAGGGCCAGGTGGACGATGGCCAGGGCCTGCGCCAGGCGCTGGCCTGGTGCGATCCGCAGCCACTGCTGCAGGGCGAGCTGTGGCAAAGCCTGCAGTGGCTGGCCCGCTACACCCATTCACCATTGGGCGAAGTGGTGAACACCGCCCTGCCCGGCCCGCTGCGGCACGGCGAGGCCCTGCCCGAGACCCATCACTGGGGCTGGCAGCTGACCGCCGCCGGCCAGGCCCAGCGCGAAAAGCTGCGCGCCGGCACCCGCCCGCGGCAACTGGCCGAGCTGCTGGGCGAAGCCGTGGTCGACGAAGACGTACTGGGCGCGCGGATGGAGGACTGGCGCACCGCCGCACGCAGCCTGGCCAAACGCGAGCTGGCCGAGCGCGTGGCCCTGAGCGTGGCGCCCCAGCATGCGCAGCCCCTGCCCGGCCCCACCCCCAACCCGGAACAGGCCGAGGCCGTGGCCGCGATCACCGCTGCCGACGGCTTCCATGCCTTCCTGCTGGACGGGGTGACCGGCAGCGGCAAGACCGAGGTCTACCTGCAGGCCATCATCCACTGCCTGGCCCAGGGCAAACAGGCGCTGGTGCTGGTGCCGGAAATCGGCCTGACCCCGCAGACCCTGGCGCGCTTCCGTGGGCGACTCGGCATCGCGGTGCACGCGCTGCATTCGGGCTTGAATGACAACGAACGCGCGCGCGTCTGGGCCGCGGCTTCGCGCGGCGAGGCGCGGGTGATCGTCGGCACCCGGTCGGCGGTGTTCACCCCGCTGCCGCAGGCCGGCCTGCTGATCGTCGACGAGGAACACGACGGCAGCTACAAGCAGCAGGACGGCATCCGCTACCACGCCCGCGATTTCGCCCTCGTGCGGGCCAAGGCGCTGGGCATCCCGGTGCTGCTGGGCAGCGCCACGCCCTCGCTGGAAACCCTGCACAACGCCTATGCCGGCCGCTACACCCACCTGCGCCTGAAGCAGCGCGCCGGTGATGCTCAGCCACCACGCGTGCGCATCCTCGATGTGCGCAAGCGGCCGCTGCACGATGGCCTCTCCGCCGATGTGCTGGCCGGTATCGGCGAACACCTGCAGCGTGGCCAGCAGGTGCTGGTGTTCAAGAACCGCCGTGGCTACGCGCCGGTACTGCTGTGCCACGACTGCGGCTGGACCGCGCCATGCCAGCGCTGCGATGCGCCGATGACCGTGCACGGCGGCGGCCGTCGCCTGCAGTGCCACCACTGCGGTGCGCGGCAGCCGGCGCCCCTGGCCTGCCCGGCCTGTGGCAGCCTCGCGTTGCAGCCGCAGGGCATCGGCACCGAGCGCCTGGAAGAGCACCTGGTCAGCGTCTTCGCCGACTACCCGGTGGTGCGCATCGACCGCGGCACCACCTCGAGGCGCGATGCGCTGGAACAGCAGTTGGCGAAGCTGGGCGACCAGCCCGGCATCCTGGTCGGCACGCAGATCCTGGCCAAGGGCCACGACCTGCCCAAGCTGACCCTGGTGGTGGTGGTGGGCATCGACGAAGGCCTGTTCTCGGCCGATTTCCGCGCCAGCGAGAAGCTGGCCCAGCAGCTGATCCAGGTGGCCGGCCGCGCCGGCCGCGCGCGCGACCCGGGCGAAGTGTGGCTGCAGACCCACCACCCGGGGCACCCGTTGCTGGAAATCCTGGTCAGCGGTGGCTACCACCCGTTCGCGCAGGCCGAGTTGAACCAGCGCCAGGCCGCCGGATTCCCGCCGTTCGCGCATCTGGCGCTGATGCGCGCCGAAGCGCAGCAGCTCGAACATGCCAATGCGTTCCTGCTGGCGGCGCGGCAGCTGCTGGGCGAACACAACGTCGTGGAAGCCTATGGGCCGATGCCGGCGCCGATGCCGCGCCGCGCCGGTTACCAGCGCACCCAACTGCTGCTGTCTGCGCAGCAGCGGCCGCCACTGCACGGCGTGCTGGCCCAGCTGGTGCCGCAGCTGTATGCACTGCCGGAGGCGCGCAAGGTGCGCTGGTCACTGGATGTGGATCCGACGGATCTGTATTGAGGGTTGCGTGACCGCGCCCGCCGGGCGTGGCGCTACCTTCATGGACACCGCCGCTCAGGTCAGCGGCGACATCACGCCGCGCTGGTAGGCCGGGCGCTCGCGCAGGCGGGCGTACCAATCGGCCAGGTGCGGCAGGTCCGGGCGCTGGATCGGCAGTTCATACCAGGCGTAGATCAACGAGCCCAGCGGAATGTCGCCCATCGCGAATGTCCCGCCCGACAGCCACGGCTGCTTGGCCAGAGTCGCATCGGCCATCGCCAGATAATCCCCGGCACGCACGATGGCAGCGTTGATGCGTGCTTCGTCACGGTCGGCCGGGGCGGTGCGCATGATGCCCCAGATCAGTTCGGAGTACAGCCCAGCCATCCGCGACGTGCTCCAGTCCATCCACTTCTCGGCCTGCGCGCGTTCCATCGCATCTTCGGCATACAGCGTGCCCAGCGCGTAGCGCGCGCTCAGGTAGCGCACGATGGTGTTCGATTCCCACAGCGGCAGGCCGTGGTCTTCAATCACCGGCACCAGGCTGTTGGGGTTCAGCGCCACGTACTCCGCCGACTGCGTGCCGCCATGGCTGCCGCCCACTTCGATGGATTCGTACGGCAGCCCGATTTCTTCGGCGCACCACAGCACCTTGCGGACGTTGCTGGAATTGCGCCGGCCCCAGATCTTCAACATTGCGGATTTCCCTGCCTGCAGCGGTGCGCCACGGCGGCGCGGAGACGCTACGATACGCCCATCCACAGGGAGAGACGACGTGGCTGCATGGGATGCGTTGAACTACGTTCTGCTGGCGGCAGGGCTGGTGATGCTGGCGCTGGGCTACCGCCGTTCCAGCCGCAACCTGCTGCTGTGTGCGGGGCTGTTGCTGCTGGCCTTCAACGGTGTTGAGGATTTCGCCGCCGGGTTCGCCGACGGCTATGCGGGTTCCGATTCGCGGGTGATCTGAGTCGTGGCGTCGATATGCCGGGCAGCGGCCGGCATTACCGGTTTTTCTTCGGCAGCGCGCGCACATAGGACGATTTGCCGTCCTTCTTCAGTTCGAACAGGCCGATGGCAGCCAGCAGGTCACTGAGCTTGCCATAGCCATAGTTGCGCGGATCGAACGAGGCCTGGTTGCCAATCTGGCTGCCGACCGGGCCCAGGTGCGACCAGCCATCCTCGCCCTCGGCGGCCGACACCGCGCGCCGGAGCATCTTCACCAGGCGCGTGTCGTTGCGCAGCTCCGCACTGTTCTTGCGTGGGCGCACTTCGTCGCTGGCCACCTGTCCGTTCGGCGCCTGTCCGGTCTCGGCCTCGACATCAGGCACGCTGGCGTGGGTCTGGCCCAGGGCCTCCAGGTAGGTGAACTTGGAACACGCGTTGACGAACGGCTCGGGTGTTTTCTTTTCGCCGAAGCCATACACCTTCACGCCGTCGGTCAGCAGGCGCATCACCATCGGGGTGAAATCGGCATCGCTGGACACGATGGCGAAACCATCGAGGTTGCGCGCGTACAACAGGTCCATCGCATCGATGACCATGGCCATGTCCGAGGCGTTCTTGCCCTTGCTGTAGGCGAACTGCTGGATCGGGCGGATGGCGTACTCGTGCAGCACCGATTCCCAGCCCTTCAAGCGCGGGCTTTTCCAGTTGCCGTAGGCACGGCGCACGTTGGCCACGCCATAACGGGCCACTTCGGCCAGGACTTCATCGATCTTCGAGGCCGGCGCATTGTCGGCGTCGATCAGCAGGGCGATGCGCTTTTCCGGTTCGGACATGGTTTCCTCGGTGGGCTGCAGGCTGAGCGGAGTATCACCCATGGCCGCTGGCAGCCATGTGACGTGCGATGATGCAGGGCGACATCCATCCCCCTCTGGAGTACGTCGATGAGCCGCGAGCCAGTCCCCCACCTGGTCATCATCGGCGGCGGTTTTGCGGGCCTCTGGGCCACCCGGGCCCTGGCCCGCGAGAAGATCAGGATTACCCTGCTCGACCGCCGCAACCACCACCTGTTCCAACCCCTGCTCTACCAGGTCGCCACCGCCGGCCTGTCCGCCCCCGATATCGCCGCGCCGCTGCGCCACATCCTCGGCCACCAGCGCAACGTGGAAGTGCGCTTGGGCGAGGTCGTCGCCATCGACAAGGCCACCCGCCAGGTGCAGCTGGCCGACGGCAGCACCCTGGGCTACGACAGCCTGCTGCTGGCCACCGGCGCCACCCACGCCTACTTCGGCAACGACCAGTGGGCCGGCGATGCGCCGGGCCTGAAGACCCTGGACGATGCCATCGCCCTGCGCCGCAAGCTGCTGCTGGCCTTCGAACGCGCCGAGGCCGAACCGGACCCGGCAAAGAAGGCCGCCTGGCTCAGCTTCGCGGTGGTCGGCGGCGGCCCCACGGGCGTCGAACTGGCCGGTACCCTGGCCGAGATCGCCCGCCACACCCTGCGCAACGAGTTCCGCCACATCGACCCGGCCAGCGCCAAGGTGCGCCTGGTCGAGGCCGGCCCGCGCGTGTTGTCCTCCTTCCCCGAGGTGCTCTCGCTGAAGGCACGCCGGCAGCTGGAAAAGCTGGGCGTGGAAGTGCTGACCGGCACCCCGGTCAAGGACATCGACAGCCAGGGCTTCCGGCTGGGCGAGCAGTTCGTACCCGCACGCACCGTGGTCTGGGCCGCCGGCGTGGCCGCCTCGCCGCTGGCGCGCACGCTGGATGTGCCGCTGGACCGCGCCGGCCGTGTGCAGGTGCAGCCCGACCTGACCCTGCCCGGCCACCCGGAACTGTTCGTGGCCGGCGATCTGGCCGCACTGAACCAGGCCAATGGCAAGCCGGTACCCGGCGTTGCACCGGCCGCCAAGCAGATGGGCAAGTACGTGGCCGATGTCATCCGCGCGCGCCTGCATGGCAAGCCGGCGCCGGGGCCGTTCAAGTACGCCGATTTCGGCAACCTGGCCACCATCGGCCGCATGGCCGCCATCGTGCACCTGGGCAAGCTGCAGTTGTCCGGCGTGCTGGCCTGGTGGTTCTGGCTGGCCGCGCACGTGTTCTTCCTGATCGGCTTCCGCAACCGCGTGGTGGTACTGCTGAACTGGGCGGTGGCGTACTGGAGCTACCAGCGCAGTGCGCGCATCATCTTCGGGGATGACCAGGAAGACCGGCGGCCGAGGTAGATCCACGCCATGCGTCGATGAAGTTGTAGCGCCACGCACTGACTTGCTGCAGAAGTCTTCCTTCCTCGCGGTGTCGGCAATCTGCGCGGCACTCCAGTGCCGGGTGAGCCAGATCGTGAGCGCCGTGCTGCTCAACCGCCAGCGCAGCGTGCCGTGCCGCGGCTGCTGCATCAGATGGCGGCGGGCAACCCAGTAGGCCTCCTGCTCGACCACGGGCACATTCGCTTTCCTCGCATCCCCGTCGAAGAGCTGCACGACGAAGCCCCAGGGGTTCATCCGCCGGTAGCCCGCGCGCGGTTCACTGCTGCATGCCGCCACGCCGCTGGGCTCACGGTCGGCGGGGTGCGGCCAGCCATCCACCCAGGCCAGCCCGAGCAGGTAGAGAAGGCCAGGCAGGAGCGCGATGGCGGCCACCAGCACGATGATTGAAATCCACGCTTTACTGGCAGCACCCACGGCGCTCACTCCCCAGCTGCATCCACGCATGGCGTGGATCTACTGCATCAGGCCCATTTCGTCGGCGCCCACCTGCATGTACATGAAGGCGGCGGCTTCGTCAGACATTGGCTGGCCCTGAGGAAAACTGTCGAGCCAGGCGGTGATGCGTGCATGGCGATCCTTCAACGCATCGCCCATTGCCTGCTTCTCCGCTGCGGTCGCACGCTCCTGCATCTCGTCGCGCAGCACATCATCACTGATGCCCCACTTTTCAGCGAGCGGAATCAGATCAGCCAGATCGGGCGGCACCCGGTCGCGGTACAGGTGGATAGACTCGGGCGAGGTCGGACCACGGTGCGCGGCCAGCTCTGCGGCGGTGCCGATCTGCCCTTGCTGCAGCGGCTGCGGGGTCCGGGCGCAGGCCGGCAAAACGATGCAGGCGGTGAACAGCAGCATCCAGCAGGTCTTCATCGGACTGTCCCTGTGTCGATGGGTGCGGCGATCATGGCATGCTCGGAAGGCGTCATCCACGCATGGCGTGAATCTACGGGACGGCCTCGGCCGGGGCCTGCAACCAGGCCAGCTTGCGTTCGCGCGGCTGCTGCTTGAGCTGCCATTCGGCGCGGGAGGCGGCCGAGCGGTCCGGGTACTCACGCACGGCGAGGATGCGCAGCGGCGGACGGGCCCGGGTGTAGCGCGCCCCCTTGCCGGCCAGATGGGCGGCGAAACGAGCTGCCACGTCGGTGCTGATGCCCGCGTAATAGCTGCCATCCCGGCATTCGAGCAGGTACAGGAACCACGGGACGGACGGACGGGCCATGGGGGAATTATGGCGTGCTGCACTGCAGCGGATATACTGGCGCCCGAATGCAGGAGAGAGGCGCCGCGCTGGCGCCCGCCGAAGGCGCAGGCTCCCATGATCGCTCAGGCCGGTGGGCTGGAATCCCACCAACCATGCATTCGACACGCCGAGCTGGAGAGAGGTCACCGGGCACGCCCGGCACGATCCGCCGAAGGGGCACGCGGTTCATCCCGCTGAACTCTCAGGCAAAAGGACAGCGGGAGCGGCACCGGTCGTCGTCATCCCGTCATTGTGCAGGCAGTGGCGGTATGCGCGCATGGCCGGCCCCACCGCGCCCGGAGCCTGTCCCATGCTGCTGTCCAGCATCTACCTCATTGCCATTTCCGCCGAAGCCATGACCGGCGCGCTGTCCGCCGGCCGCCGCCGCATGGACCTGTTCGGCGTGGTCATGATCGCCTGCGTCACCGCCCTTGGCGGCGGTTCGCTGCGCGACATCCTGCTCGGCCACTACCCGCTGGGCTGGGTGAAGCACCCCGAGTACCTGGGCTTCACCGTGTGCGCGGCGCTGATCGCTACCTGGGTGGCGCGCTGGATGCACCACTTCCGCCGCACCTTCCTGGTGCTCGATGGCCTGGGCCTGATCGCCTTCACCCTGATCGGCTGCTCGATCGCGCGCGAAGCCGGCCATGCCATGCCCATCGTGCTGATCGCCGGCATGCTCACCGGCGCCTTCGGCGGTGTGCTGCGCGACATCCTCTGCAACGAGGTGCCGCTGATCTTCCAGAAGGAGCTGTACGCGATCATCTCGCTGCTGACCGGCGCGGTGTATCTGTTGCTGCTGCGCTGGGGCGTGGCCGATGCCACGGCGATCCTGTGCTGCCTGGGCGGTGGCTTCGCGCTGCGCCTGCTGGCGATTCATTACCGCTGGGAAATGCCCAAGTTCGTGTACCACGACGAAGTGCATTGATCGCGCTTTGTAGAGTCGAGCCATGCTCGACTGTTCCCGGCAGAAGCAGTCGAGCATGGCTCGAC
>NZ_JBNNHG010000070.1:0-17755 GCF_050268705.1 Stenotrophomonas sp. NPDC077659
TCGCCGCCTATGGCGCGGTGATGGCCGGCATGGAATACAACATGGTGGACATCTCGCCGCAGACCCTGCGCGACGTGCACCTGCCGCCGTTCAAGGCTGCGTTCGACGCGGGCGCGATCACCGTGATGTCTTCGTTCAACGACATCAATGGCGTGCCGGCCAGTGCCAACGCCGAGCTGCTGACCGACATCCTGCGCGGTGAGTGGAAGTTCCCGGGCGTGGTCATTTCTGATTACACCGCCGACATGGAACTGGTCGCGCACGGCTATGCCGCCGACGACCGAGATGCCACCGCCAAGGCCTTTACCGCCGGTCTGGACCTGAGCATGCAGAGCGGTTTCTACGCCGAGCACCTGCCGGCCCTGGTGGAGAGCGGCGAGGTGCCGATGACGGTGCTGGATGAAGGCGTGCGCCGCATCCTGTGGCTGAAGGAGACCATCGGCCTGTTCGACGACCCGTACCGTTCGCTGGACCCGGCGCGCGAAGCGGATACTTCGCACATCGCCGCCCATGACGCGCTGTCGCGCGACGCCGCGCGCCGTTCGATCGTGCTGCTGAACAACCGCGACAACGTGCTGCCGCTGCAGAAGAGCGGGCAGAAGATTGCCCTGATTGGTCCATTCGTGCAGGACCGCGAGAACATCGAAGGCTGCTGGACCCTGTTCGGCGACAAGCAGCGTTACGTGGACCTGGAAACCGGCGTGCGCGCGGCCATCGGCGATGAATCGCTGCTGGAGATCGTGCCCGGCTGTGATCTTGAAACCGCGATTCCCGGCGGCACCGAGGCGGCTGTGGCCGCAGCGCTGCGCGCCGACGTGGTGGTGCTGGCGCTGGGCGAGCCGCAGCGGTACAGCGGCGAAGCGCAGTCGCGCGTGGAGATCACCCTGCCGCCGGCACAGCAGGCGCTGGCCGAGGCCGTGGCGATGACCGGCAAGCCGCTGGTGGTGCTGCTGCGCAATGGCCGCGCGCTGGCGCTGCAGGGGGCGGTGCGCAACGCATATGCCGTGGCGGTCACCTGGTACCTGGGCACGCAGACCGGCCATGCCGTGGCCGATGTGCTGTTTGGCGACTACAGCCCGTCCGGCCGCCTGCCGGTCAGCTTCCCGCAGGTGTCCGGCCAGCAGCCGTACTTCTACAACCACCCGCGTACCGGCCGCCCGGAACTGCCGACCATGTCGGAGTTCAAGGCACGCTGGCGCGAGATTCCGAACGAACCGCTGTACCCGTTCGGTCACGGCATCGGCTACGCCACCTTCGCCTATGGCGTGCCGCAGGTGAGCGCGGCCCAGCTGGGCTGGGACGACACCCTGACGGTGACCACCACGCTGACCAACACCAGCGCCGTGGCTGGTGAGGAAGTGGTGCAGCTGTACGTGCACGACCGCGTGGCCAGCCGCGTGCGGCCGGTGCGCGAGCTGAAGGACTTCCGCAAGGTCGCCCTGCAGCCGGGCGAGTCGACCGAGGTGAGCTTCACCCTGCGCCGCGAGCAGCTGGCCTTCACCGGCCGCGATGGCGTGCTGCGTGCCGAGCCGGGCCTGTTCGACCTGTGGGTCTGCGCCTCGTCGGCTGCCGGTGAAGCGGTGCAGTTCGAGCTGCTGAAGGGCTGACAGCTGCCGCAAAAAGGGGACGGAGGGGATTAAGCCGTTTGTGGCACAAACGACTTAATCCCCTCCGTCCCCTTTTTGTTGTCCTCACTGGGGCGGGGCTACCATCGGAGACTTGATCCGATGGAGTCCGCGCATGCGCACGACGACTTTCCTGATTCCGGCCCTGCTGCTGGCCGCCTGCTCGCAGCCAGCACCGCCTGCCGCGCCGGCTGCCGATGTGCCGCCGCCGATGACCGGCGCCACGCCGGCAAAGGCAGCCGCCAGCACCACGCCCGATGCGGCTGCGGCCGGAGAGGGCGATGCCCGTGCCCGTATCGACACGGTGCTGGGTGAGACCGCGCAGTACGAAAAGGTCTTCAACGCCTTCAAGGCCGCCGTGGTCGGCGGAGACCGCGCGGCCGTGGTCGAGCAAGTGCGCTTCCCGCTCAATGTCACCGATGGGAAGAAGATCACTGGCCCGGGCGAGTTCCAGCGCAACTACGAGAAGATCATCACCCCAGCGGTGGTCAAGGCGATGTCCGGACAGGATTTCGGCAAGGTCTTCGTCAATCAGCAGGGCGTGATGATCGGTGATGGCCAGGTCTGGCTGACCGGTGAGTGCCTGGACACGGCCTGTGCCCGGTCCGAGGTGAAGGTCAGCACCATCCAGTAAACGGGAACGGCCCCGCATGCGGGGCCGTTGCTGAAGGGGCGATGCCGGCCAGCGGCCGGCATGACCGGGTCAGGCTTTCGGGGTGAGCTTCAGCAGGCGGGCCTTGCTGCCGTCTTCCAGCAGCCACAGTGCGCCGTCGGGGCCCTGTTCCACTTCACGGATGCGTTCGCCCATGTTGAAGCGCTCGGCTTCGCGCGCGTTGTCGCCGTCAAACGCCACCCGCACCAGCGAGGTGGACGACAGGCCGCCGATGAAGGCGCTGCCCTTCCACTGCGGGAACAGGTTGCCGCTGTAGAACATCAGCCCGGCCGGCGAGATCACCGGGTTCCATGTGACCTTCGGTGCGGCGAATTCCGGACGGGTGTCGTGGTCGGGAATCGGGCGGCCGTCGTAATGATCGCCGTTGGAAACGATCGGGTAGCCGTAGTTGGCACCGCGCTGGATCAGGTTCAGTTCGTCGCCACCGGCCGGGCCCATTTCCTGCGCCCACAGCTTGCCGTTGGCATCGAAGGCGATGCCCAGCACGTTGCGGTGGCCCAGCGACCAGACCTGGGCCGCGACACCGCCCTGCGAGGCGAACGGATTGTCCGCCGGCACGCTGCCATCGTCATTGAGACGGATGATCTTGCCGAGGTTGCCGCTCATGTCCTGGGCAGGATCGAACTTCTGCCGCTCGCTGGAGCTGATCCACAGCTTGCCATCGGGGCCGAACGCCAGACGGTGGCCGTAATGGCCCTGCCCGCTGACCTTGGGTGTCTGCCGCCAGATCACCTTCAGATCCTTGAGCGCACCGCTGCCATCGGCGTTCAGCGCCAGGATGGCCCGGGCGACGGCGGCACCGCGGGTGTCCAGCGTGCCTTCCTCGGCGTAGCTGACGTAGACCACATTGTTGCGGGCGAAGTCGGGATGCAGGATGACGTCACCGAAGCCGCCCTGGCCGCCATAGGCCACCTTCGGCACGCCGGTGATCTCGTGCTTCTGGCCGCTGGCCAGGTCCAGGTGCTGCAGCTTGCCGCGCTTTTCGGTGACCAGCAGGCTGCCGTCGGGCAGGAAGGTCATCGCCCACGGCTGGTCGAAGCGGCTGACCTCGGTGGCGGTGAACGGGCGCTGGTCGGCGCTGGTCGCTGCCGGCGAGGACTGGGCAGCCGGCGTCGTGGCCGGGCCGGCGGCATTGCAGGCGGAGGTGGCAAGGATGGGCAGCAGGCTCATGGCGAGCAGCAGGGGCGTACGTTTCGCAGGACGGGTCATGGGTATCTCCAGGGTGGGGATGCGGATGGCCATACCCCGTTGTACACCACCGCAGTGAAGAGTCGCGTGGTCCAAAGGTCCTGCTGCCCCCTGTGCGGCGCGGGGCCAATGGTCTACGGTGGGGCATCCGGGCAAAGCGTGCCCGTTGTCTGCCAAGGAACTGCAATGCAACCAACTGTCACTCCCAAGCCGTCGCCCGCCTTCATCGCCGCCTCCTGGGTGGCCCTCCTGCTGGGCGCGGTGGCCTACCTGATCGGCCTGTTCAACGCCGACATGGCCCTCAACGAAAAGGGCTACTACCTGACCCTGCTGCTGTTTGGCCTGTTCGCGGCGGTGTCGCTGCAGAAGAGCGTACGGGATCGGGTGGAGAACATCCCGGTCAGCGGTCTGTACTACGCGCTGTGCTGGTTCGCCCTGCTGTCCTCGCTGCTGTTGCTGCTGGTCGGCCTGTGGAACGCTACCCTGGTGCTGAGCGAGAAGGGCTTCTACGGCATGGCGTTCGCGCTGTCGCTGTTCGGCGCGGTGGCGGTGCAGAAGAACACCCGCGATCTGATTGCAGCCAATGCTGGTGAACCGAGCCGCACGGTAGCCATGCCGCCGCTGCCGGAACGCGAGTAACGGCAGCTTCGTAGATCCACGCCATGCGTGGATGCTCCCACGATCCGTCGAGCAAGCTCGACGCTGCGACGGCCGAAGCAGCCGAGCGTGGGCTCGGCTCTACAACGGGCGCGCGTGTCAGCCAATACGCCCCAGGCGTGGGTCCACGGTGTGCGCTTCATCCCAGCCACGACGCACGGCCGCACGGGCCTGCGCCCATTCCAGGCGGCTGCGGCCACGATCGCTGGCCCAGCGCGATTCCAGCTCGCGCTCAACCTCTTCGTAGGCGCGGATCACCTGGTCGGCGCGGGTCTCGTGGAAGCGCGCGGCATGCCCGACGTGGTAGGCCGGTTCATAGTCATCGAACAGCAGGCTCGCGTCGTAATACGGCTCGGCGCTGTAGCGATCGCGCCAGTAGTCGGAAATGGTGTCGCGCGGGGTGCTGTCATCCGGCACGCGGCCGGGAATCTGGTAGTCGGGCATCGGTCGGGCTCCATGGTGGACGAAGCCTGATGGTGCCCGCGCCGCGGTTAACCGCCCGGGCCGGTTGCGTGAAGATCAGGTCGCGTCGGCCTTGCGCGGCAGCAGGTAGATCACCGCACCGATGGCGAAGGCGACCAGCGCGGCGGCGATGTTCTGCCAGCTGGCACTGGCAAACAGGCCCACGCACAGCAGCAGCGCCAGCACCGGAATGAGCGGACCGCCGGGCAGCTTCAACGCGCCGGGCCGGTCGGCATAGCGCTTGGCCAGCACCAGCACTGCCGCCGCCGTGCCGATGTAGGCGAACAGCCGCGTGGTCATCGACAGCAGGGCCAACTGCACGAACGAACCGGACAACGCCAGCCCCAGCGCGATCAGCCCTTGGCAGAAGATCGCGGCGGCCGGCGTGCGGAAGCGCGGATGCACCTGCGCCAGCACCTTCGGCCCGTAGCCATCGCGCGCCAGGGCGAACAGGAAGCGCGGGCCCATCATCATCGTGTTGCTGTTGGTGCCGAGGATGGAGATGGTCGCACCGACGGTGAGGATCAGTGCCAGGGCTTCGCCACCGAAACCGGCGGCGGCATCGGCCAGCGGTGTGGCCGAGCTGGCCAGGCCGGCCAGCGTGCCCTGCGCCACCAGCTGCACCGCGCCGTAGATGACGGTGACGGTGACGATCATGGTGATCAGCGCGAACGGGATGTCGCGGCGCGGGTTGCGGTACTCGCCGGCGGCGGCCGGGATGTTCTCGAACCCGGCGTAGGCGTACAGCAGCAGCAGCGCGGCTTCGCCCATGCGCTGCAGGTCGTGCGGGTCCGGGCGCTGGCCGGAGAACGCCAGCTGCGGGTCGATATGGAACGCGCCGATGGCCACGAACAGCAGCAGCGGCAGCATCTTGCCGATGACCAGTACGATGCCGGTGCGGGCGGCCGAGCGCACACCGATGATGTTGACCCCGGTCAGGAAGCCCAGCGACACCACGATGACCGCGATGCGGCCCATGCCGGCGCCGGCCCACGGCCAGAACCGGGCAACGGCATCGGCCAGTGCGTTGCTGAGCGCGGCGGCCGAGCTGATGCGGGTCAGCCAGATCATCCAGCCGATCTCGAAGCCGGCGAAGCGGCCGAATGCTTCGCGCGCGTACAGGTAGCTGCCGCCGGGTTCATCGAAGTAGCTGGCAGCCTGCGCATAGCACAGCACCAGCAGGGCTACGACGATGCCGGCGGCGACCACGCCCCACAGGCTGAAGGGCCCGAGCAGGGCAACGGTGGCGGCGGGCAGCAGGTAGATGCCGCTGCCGACCACATCATTGATCGACAGGCCGACGATCTGCCAGCGGCTGACCGCGCGCTGCAGCTGCGGTTCGTCCTGTGCGCTCATTTACCTGCCCCGGCCAGCGCGGGAAGCTGCCATTGCGCCTGCAGGCGCGCGTACTCGGCGCGCGGCAGCAGCACGAAGCGCGGCGTGTCCTGCGGCCGCAGCCAGTCCAGCAGGGCCTGCATGCGCGCCTGCGGCATGGCCGTGCAGCCGGCGGTGGCCTCACCCGGCTGACGCCACAGGTGGGCGAAGATGCAGCTGCCCTTGCCAGGCTGGTTCTGCGGGTTGTGCGCGATCACGAAGCCTTCCTGGTAGCGCACGTCGCCGTTGTCGTGCAGGTCCAGCCGCATCGGTTCGGTGGAGCCCTGGACGGCCGCGCGGCCCACCTTGGCTGCGTCGACGATGCGGTTGTAGAACGGTGAGGCCGGCACATCCATGCAGTAGCTGGTGTCGAGCATCGGCTGGTAGGCCATGGCGGTACCCGGGCGGGTGCCGGCGTAGCCGAACGCGCTGCCCAGGGCGAATACGCCTGCCGGGCTGCGGCCATCGCCCTCCTGCTTCTGCGGGCCCTCGCCCTGTGCCGGGTGCAGGCCCAGGCCCCAGGCGCTGCCACTGCGGCCCAGCGCGACCGGGAAGGCCGCGCCGTGTGCGCGCCAGCCCTTGCCATCGCGCACGAACGCCTGCAGCTGGCCCTGGGTGCTGTCCCAGCCCTGGCTGGTGACGACGATCAATTGCCGCGCCCCGTCCAGCGGCGCAGCATGCAGGGACAGCGACGCAGCCAGCAGCAGGGCGGCGGTGACAAGGCGGGACAACGGCTTCATCAGCAGGCGCTCCGGTCAGGAATCGAGCAGGTGGTCAATGCGTTCCAGATTCACTGCCAGCTGCCGCTGGCGGTCTGGATTGGCGTGGCAGAGCAGCACGAACAGGAAATCGAGCAGGGCATGCATGGCGCTACGGTACAGCAGCTGTGCCACCTGCGGCGTGCGGTCGTACGCGCACACCGCCAGCGACGCATCGGCGTGCGCGCGCAGCGGGTTGGCGGTGTGGCGGGTGATCGAGACCACCTTGCCGCCCACGTTCTGGAACTGCCGCGACAGGTGCGAGAGCTGCGGCAGGTTGCCGTATTCGGAAAACACCAGCAGCGCATCGCGCGGGCGGGCGGCAGACAGGTTGGCCAGCAGCAGGACCGGGTCGGTATGCGGCACCACCAGCAGGCCGAGCAGGGACAGCCGCATGGCGAACTCGCGCGCGAACAGGCCGTCGTCGCCCAGCCCGTAGACGAACAGCTTGGGCGCGCCGTCCAGCAGCCGAACGATGCGCTCGATCTCCTCGCGCGGGTTGGCCTGGCGGGTCTCTTCCTCGGCCTGGGCCTTGCTGCGGCGCAGGGCCTCGCTCAGGCGCAGGTAGTGATCGCCGCTGTCCGGTTCGCTCGGCGCCTGCTGCGGGTCGGCACCGGCGCGGGCAACGTCCTGGCCGATGGAGTACTTCAGGTCCGGGTAGCCCTTGAAGCCCAGCTTCTGGCTGAACTTGACCACGCTGGACTGGCTGATGCCCAGCGCGCTTGCCAGCTGCTGCGAGGAGTAGTCGCGCAGCAGGTGGGCGTTGTCGAGGATGAAATCGGCGATGCGGCGTTCGATGGCCGACATCTGCCCACGCTCGGTACGTATTTTCAGCAGGGGCGGCATGCGGGGCGTCCGGGGGGCTGCAAAGGCGTTGCGGTTGGCCGCGTAAAGCGAATTATGGGGTGGGTCGGGCGGGTGGGGATTGCGGGGGACGCCGCAAGTACGTCCGTGTAGGCTTGGCCGCGCTTGCTCGTTTGCGCTGTCCTGCGCACACGGCAAGACCGGGGTTGGGCGTCCTGCCCAACCCGCCCGAGGCATGCCTCGGGCCCATGCGGCGGACACCCCCGCAATCCCCACCCGCCCGACCCCGGACAGATCGCGCGCGTGCCAGCTGCGAAGGGGTTACGGGGTAGGGCAGAAGCAAGAGCAGGTGCATCCACGCATGGCGTGGATCTACTGGGTGCAGCTGTTGCTTTGGGCGTTGAGTCCGCCTTGTAGCGGGCCGAGGAGCGCAGGGTACCGGCGTGCGCAGCACGGCGGCTCGCGGATGGCGGAGCGTTTCTTTTGGTTACTTTTCTTTGCGCGCAAAGAAAAGTAACGCGCGACCCAGGATCAGTTGAGGACCAAGCCAGCCGCAAGGCGCAAGTCAACCCAGCATCTCCAGCCCGCGTACTTCGGTGATGCCCAGCCCCGGCACGTCGCTGATGCTGATCTCCGATTCGTTGAACTGCACGCCGCCGCTGACCGGGTCGAACTGGCCCAGCGAGGGGCCGTCCAGGTCGACCTTGGTGATCACATCGCTCTTGGCCACGGCCAGGTGCACGGCGGCGGCCACACTGATGCTCGATTCGATCATGCAGCCGATCATGCATGGCACGCCATAGATGCCGGCGATGTCGGCAACGCGGATCGCATTGGACAGTCCGCCGGTCTTCATCAGCTTGATGTTGATGATGTCGGCCGCGCGCTGCTGGATCAGGTCCATCACCTGGCTCGGGCTGAACACGCTTTCGTCGGCCATCACCGGCGTGTTGACCCGGTCGGTCACGTACTTCAGGCCGATGATGTCGGCGGCCTTCACCGGCTGTTCCAGCAGTTCCAGCACCACGCCGGCATCTTCCAGCGTGCGCATGGCATGCACCGCCTGCTTGGCGGTCCAGCCCTGGTTGGCATCCAGGCGCAGCAGAGCACGGCCCTGCACGGCGGCGTGGATCGCTTTCACCCGTTCGATGTCCAGGCCGATGTCCTTGCCGACCTTGATCTTCAGCGACTCGAAGCCACGTTCGATGGCCGACAGTGAATCGGCCACCATCTTGTCGATGTAGTCCACGCTGATGGTGATGTCGGTGGTGATGACCGGATCACCACCGCCCAGCATCTGGTACAGCGGCGCGCCATGCAGCTGCGCCCACAGGTCGTACAGCGCGATCTCCACTGCCGCCTTGGCACTGGTGTTGCGCTCCATGGCGGTCTGTACCAGCGTGCACAGGTGGTTGAGGTTGACCACCTCCTGGCCGATCAGGCGCGGGGCGATGAAATGGCGGACCGCTTCGATGATCGAGCCGTGCGTATCGCCGGTGATGACCGCCGTGGCCGGTGCTTCGCCGTAGCCGGTGTTGCCGGTGTCGGTGCGGATCAGCACCAACACGTCTTCCACGGTTTCCACCGTGCGCAGCGCGGTCTTGAACGGTGTCTTCAGCGGCACGCGCAGCATGCCCAGTTCGATGGCGGTGATCTTCATTCGGTAGTCTTGGCCCGCAGGCGCTGGATGTTGGTGATGCGGTCGATGTAGCGGACAGTGTCGCTGGCCATCATCGGCTCCAGCGGCGTGACTGAAACACCATTGAGATGGGCCTGTACGCGCGTGCCGTCAGCATCGAACCAGCTGCCGCCCGCCGTATCGTGGATGACCCAGGTGCGGCCGTCGACATGGCCGATGGCCATCATCACGTGGCCGGGGATGTAGACCAGGTCGCCCACCTGCAGGGCGGTCACGGCGCGGTCGCGCGCGGCCTTTCCGGTCTTTTCAGTGAAGGGTAGGCGGTCCAGCGCGGGGCTGATCGCCTGCGCACTGGTATTGCGCGGCAGCAATACGCCGAAGCTGCGGTAGATCTCCGACACAAAGCCACTGCAGTCGCGGGTGTCGTAGTCGTGGCCCCAGCCGTAGCGTTCACCGAGGAACTTGAAGGCCTGCTGCAACAACAGGCGCGGGGTCAGCGGCAGGTAGTCGCTGGCGGTGTCCTGCGAACGCGGCAGCAGCGCAGGTACCAGCTTCAACTGGCCATCGGCTTCGCGTACCGGCAGCTGCACCACCCAGGCGGCGTGCGCCTGCTGGCCGTTGACCGGTGTGGCGGCGGGCCAGTCGGCCAGCACCGGCAGGCGCACGCCCATGTCCAGCTGCAGGCGCGATACACGCGGCTCTTCCGGGGTAAACGCAGTGGTTGCCGTGGCGCCGGTGACGATGCGGTAGGGACCCTGCGTGCCATAGCCCAGCACGCTGGCCTTCTCGCCGGTGGCCACCGATTCGGCGTCGATCCAGGCGCTGTAGCGTTCGCTGTGCACGAACAGCCAGCGGCCGTCGGCGCTGCGATGGATCACGGCCACCTTGTCACCGGGGAACAGCGCCGATTCCTGGAAGCGGTCAATATCGGTATCGCCGGTGCTGCTGAAGACGCGCTGGCGGGTGGGGAAGGTGCGCAGCGCGGCGCGCTTCACCACCAGGCCATAGCGCGGCGTGGTCTGTGCGGTGATGTCATCCAGGCCCAGGTTGGCCTCGATGGCGGCACGCAGGGTGGCTGCGATGGGCTGGCCGCGCTCGTCATACAGTGCCCGTGTCGGCCACGTCGACAACGCGGTGATGCTGGCGCGTACCTGGGCAGCGGGGAGCTGCGCAGGTAATGCAGCGATATCCTGGATGTGCGCGTCCTGCGCCCGCATGCGTGCGTTCTGCGCATCGATCCGCGCACGGTCCAGGATCGGCGCATCGGCGTTATCCAGGCGCGCGGCCCAGTACTGCGGCGTCAGGTAGGCCTCATGCAGGCCGATGACATAGGGCAGCGGCGCGCCGGGATCGGGGGATGGTGCCGCCTGTGCGAATGTCGGTGCAGCCAGCAGGCACAGGGCCAAGGTGACACGGCGCGTTACGCGGGAAGCCAGGATCATGCGTTGCACATCCTCCTCGAATGCCTTTGGGAATAGTTATTCCTTTCGCCTGCGAAAGCAAGAATAAATTATTGACCTCTCATCTGCGCCGTGTTACACAGCCGTTACCACCCGCGCTGGGGAAGTGTCGCCGTGGATCCCGCCGTTCGCAAACTGCGTCTGCCTGCTGCTGCCGGCTTGTGTGCCGCGCTGCTGCTGTGGGCATCGTCAGCTGCGGCGCAGGACATGCAGGGGCAGGGCGCGGGTGAAACGCGGCTGATCGATCTGGTCGACGCCGGTCGCTTTGCGCAGGCCGACGCCCTTTTCGCAGCGGGCGGGCTGCCTGCCACGGCGGCCTGGCAGCGCGAACGCATGCGCCGCATCCGCTTGGATTTCAGCCTGGACGAGGCCGCAGCAAAGGCCGCCGTGCGCCGCTGGATTCCCGATCTGACCGATGCCGAGTTCGCGCGCTGGGATCAGCTCGGCCTGATCGAACACCTGGATATCGATGGCACGCGCGGGTACTTCAAGCGCGCGCCGTCCAACCTGTTCCTGCTCAGCGATGAAGCACGCGCACGCCGTCGTGCCGATGCGCCGATGCCTGCGCCGGGCCCGAATGAAGTGCTCAACGCGCACCATGCGCGCGTGGTTGCGGCTGCTGCCCAGAGTGGCAGGACGTCGGTGCTGCCGCAGCGCACTGCCTTTGCCCAGTCGCTGACGGTGAAGGCCGATGCGGTACCGGCCGGCGAAACCATCCGTGCGTGGATTCCTTACCCGCGCGAGATTCCCGGTCAGCAGGAACACGTGCAGTGGTTGGGCAGCACGCCGAGCGCCGCACGCGTCGCCCCGGTCAGCACCCTCCAGCGCACGGCCTATCTGGAAGCTACTGCGGTTGCCGGGCAGCCCACCCGCTTCGAGATCCGCTACGCCGCCACGATCTCTGCGCGGCACGTGCCGATTGATCCGGCCCGGGTGCAACCCACGCCGGCCGACGCCGCGCTGCAGCCGTTCCTTGCCGAGCAGCTGCCGCACGTGCGCTTCACGCCGGCACTGAAGCTGTTTTCCGACCAGGTCCTGCAGGGCGAGACGCGCCCGTATGAGGTGGTGCGCCGGCTGTACGCCGCAGTGGATCGCATCCCTTGGGCGGGCACACGCGAATACGCCACCCTCAGCAACATCAGCGATTACGCGCTGCGCGCCGGCCACGCCGACTGCGGGCAGCAGACCCTGCTGCTGATTGCCCTGCTGCGCATGAACGGCATTCCCGCGCGCTGGCAGTCGGGCATGGTGTTCTCCGATGACGGCAGCGGTTACAACAACCTGCATGACTGGGGTGCGGTCTACCTGGCGCCGTATGGCTGGCTGCCAATGGACGTGACCACCGGCGCACTGGCCAGCGAAACGCCCGCCCTGCGCGACTTCTATCTCGGTGGCCTGGATGGCTACCGCATCGCCTTCAACGATGATTTCGGCCAGCCCCTGGTGCCAGCCAAACAGCATTACCGCTCGGAAACGGTCGACTCGCAGCGCGGCGAGGCCGAGTGGGCGGGCGGCAACCTGTACTTCGACCAATGGAACTACGACTTCCAGTGGCAGGTACTGCCGGCCGGGCAACGCTAGCGCACCACCTCCACCACCACCATTCAATTCTTGCAGGAGAGAGCAGGGGATGAAGGCATACAGCATCAAACAGGCGGCGTTGTGCGTCGCTCTAGGGGCATGTCTGGGCGTTATGCTGCCCGGCGTGGCGATTGCGCAGAACGTGAGTGGCGCGGTGGCAGGCCGGGCGACTGCGGGTGACCAGGTCACCGTGGTCAGCAGCAGTACCGGCCTGACCCGCACCGTCACCGTTGCCGCCGACGGCAGCTACCGCCTCGGCCAGCTGCCGGTGGGCGACTACCAGCTGCAGCTCAGCCGCGACGGGCAGAAACTGGGTGAGCAGGTGGCCGTCAGCGTGGCGGTGGGCGGTACCACCACGGTCAACCTGGCCAGCGCCGGTGGCGTGACCAACCTCGATGCACTGCAGGTGACCGGCACGCGGGTGATCAACCGCGTGGATGTCCATTCCACCGAAACCTCGTTCAACATCAACCGGCAGGAAATCTCGCGGTTGCCGGTGGCCCAGGATCTTTCCGCCGTGGCATTGATGGCGCCGGGCGTGGTCGGTGGCAACTCATCCTTCGGTGGCCTCTCCTTCGCCGGTTCCTCGGTGGCCGAGAATGCGGTGTTCATCAACGGCCTCAACGTCACCGACATGTACACCCGGCGCGGTTTCAGTACTGCACCGTTCGCCTTCTTCAACGAATTCCAGGTCAAGACCGGCGGCTACTCGGTGGAGTTCGGCCGCTCCACCGGTGGTGTCATCAACGCGGTGACCCGCTCGGGCAGCAACGAATTCGAAGGCGGCGTGGAAGTGACTGCCGAGCCCAGCGCGTGGCGTGCCAGCGGGCGGGATCACTTCCATCGCGACGGCACCGCGCATTCCTACGGCAGCCGCGACAACAACTCGTTCTTCAAGACCAACGTCTGGGGCTCGGGCCCGATCATCAAGGACAAGCTGTTCTTGTTTGCGATGTACGAAGACCGCAGCGACAAGGGCCACAACACCTCGTCCGATGGCAGCACCTGGTTCAAGAATGATTCCGGCAACGGCTTCTGGGGCACCAAGCTGGACTGGAACATCAACGACAACCACAGCCTGGCCCTGCTGGCGTTCTCCGATGAGGGCGATGTCACCAATGCGTCCTACGGCTATGACTGGGACGATGACCAGATCGGTGCATGGGGTGGCGACTCGGTGACCGAGACCGGTGGAATAAACTGGTCGGCCACCTACACCGGCCACTTCGGCCAGAACTTCACCGCCCGTGCCATGGTCGGCCAGAACAACCAGCGTGCGTTCACCCATTCCTCGCTGGACCAGGCCTGCAGCCCGGTATTCACCGACAGCACCTACGGTACCCGCCTGTACAAGCTGCAGGGTCTGCGGGCCGGCTGCCATCCCACCGGCACTGCCGTGGCCGAACGCGATGACACCCGCGATGTGGCGCGCCTGGATTTCGAATGGCAGCTGGGCGACCACCTGCTGCGCTTCGGCCTGGACCGCGAGCTGATGACCACCGACCAGTCGACGCGCTACCCGGGGCCGACCGCGCTGAGCTACACCGCCTACGTCGCGCGGCCCGGCGATGAAGTGTGGGATGGCGCCAACGCCTACGTGCCGGCCGGCGTCACCGAGATGCTGCGCGCACGCAACCGCCAGTCCGGTGGTAAATTCGAAACCGAAGCCAATGCCTTCTACCTGGAAGACATCTGGAACATCACCCCCGACCTGATGCTCAACCTCGGCATCCGCTGGGACCGCTTCGAGAACCGCACCGCGCGGGGCGACGCCTTCATCAAGATGGACGACCTGTTCGCCCCGCGCGTGGGTTTCTCCTGGGACATGCGCGGCGATGGCAGCACCAAGCTGTTCGGCAACGCAGGCCGCTACTACCTGCCGGTCACCAACAACATCAACGTCAACTTCGCAGGTGGCCTCACCGACGAATACAGCTACTACGTGCTGGAAGGCTGGGAGCAGAAGACCTCGCCGACCGGTTCGGCGTACATGTCGCCGATCATCGGCGCGCAGATCGGGCCGACCGACACCCGCATGAACACCGGCGGCGCGGATCTGCGGCAGAGCGTGGACCGCGACCTGAAGGCGGTCTACCAGGACGAGTACATCCTCGGTTTCCAGAGCATGATCAACGCGGCCTGGTCCTGGGGCGTCAATGCCACCTACCGGCGCATGACCCGCGCACTGGATGACATCCGCATCAACTACACCCCGTGCGGCCCGACCCCGAGCACGCTGTGGCCGATCGGCAACCCCGGCGAGTCGTTGACCCTCTGGGGCGACCAGAGCATCGGCTGCGCGCAGGAAGGCTGGATCACCATCGACACCGCCAGCAGCGGCTACCGCAAGGGCGGCAGTGGCGAGGTCATCGGTTATTCCAAGCCCAAGCGCACCTACAAGGGCCTGGAACTGCAGATCGACCGTGCCTGGGACGAGAAGTGGATGCTCAACGCGTCCTACCTGTGGTCGCGCAGCGATGGCAACTTCGAAGGCCCGGTGAACTCCGATACCAACTACGGCGACACCGGCATGGTGCAGTACTGGGACCACCCGGCCACCAACGAACGCTACGGCGTTCTGTTCAACGACTTCCGCCACCAGTTCAAGCTGCGTGCGGCGTATGCGCTGAACAAGCAGTGGTCGTTCGGCACCACCGTGCAGGTGCAGTCCGGCGGCCCGATCACCGCCTATGGCGTGATGTGGCCCAATGACACCATCGCCGGTGGCAGCACCTCCAGCGAAGGCAGCGGCGGTGGCACCGGCTGGCTGTGCGTGGCCAACTGCTCCGGGCCGTATGGCCAGCGCCAGTTCGAGTACAGCCCGCGCGGTGCGTTCGGTCGCCTGCCGTGGACCTGGACGATGGGGGCCAACGTCACCTGGCGTCTGCCGGTGGAGGGTATCGACCTGAGCGCGCGGCTGTCGGTGTACAACCTGACCAACAACCAGAAGACCATCAATGTGCACCAGCGCTATGAAGCACAGCCCGGCCAGTACCGCGAAGCCACCTTCGCTACCGGCACGCGCTGGCAGGCACCGCGGTACACGCAGCTGGTGGTGACGTGGAACTTCTGAGGCACGCTGCGCGGGTGGCCGGCAGCCCGGTAGAGTCGAGAATGCTCGACTGCCTTTCGCGGGTTGTCGGACGCCGGTCAGTCGAGCAGGCTCGACTCTACGGGCACGCGGCCGGCCGTCGTTGCCGAGGCTACGCATGCATGGCCGCGGTGATTGTGTTGCCGGCGGTGGCGGCGGAATCGACTGCCACCGCCGCCATCGATGCCGATGTCGCCGCCGTCGTCCAGCACGAGCACCTGCCCGGCCTGGCCATGGCCGTGGTCGAACAGGGAAAGGTGGTCTACCAGCACGCCGAAGGCACACGCGGTGATGGTGGGCGCATCGACGAAGACACGCTGTTCAAGATCGCCTCCAACAGCAAGGCCATGACTGCCGCGCTGCTGGCACGGCTGGTGGAACAGGGCAGGCTGCGCTGGGATGACCCGGTGCGGAAGCACCTGCCCGGCTTCACCATGCACGACCCATGGGTAGGCGAGCACCTGCAGGTGCGCGACCTGCTCATCCACAACAGCGGCCTGGGCCTGGGCGCCGGCGATCTGATGCTGTGGCCCGAACCCAACGCCTTCACCCGTGCCGACATCATCGCCGGGCTGGCCCACCTCAAGCCGGTCACCAGCTTCCGCAGCGGCTATGCCTACGACAACCTGATGTACGTCGTGGCCGGCGAAGTGGCGGCGGCTGCTGGTGGCAAGCCCTATGACCAGTTGATGCGTGAGCAGGTCTTCATGCCTTTGGGCATGGACCGTTGCCAGGTGGGCGCGTGGTCGGTGGAGCGTGTTGGCAACGTGGCCCAGCCGCACGCCTGGCGCGGGGGCCGCAACGTGGTGGTCAATGCCGATGGCGCGACCAGCCCTGATCTGACCTCGATGGCTGCCGGCGGCATCCGCTGTTCGCTGCGCGACATGACGCGCTGGATGCAGGTACTGCTGGACCCGGCGCTGGTGCCGGGCTGGCTGGGCAGCGACCAGCGACGCACGCTGTGGACCCTGCACATGCCGATGCCGCTGGGTGAGCGCCAGCGTCGCTGGGACAACGCGCATTTCTACGGTTATGGCTACGGCTGGCGTGTGTCGGACATGGATGGGCAGTGGAAGGTGGCACACACCGGAACGCTCTCGGGCATGTATTCCTCGCTGGCCCTGTTGCCGGACCGCAAGGTGGGCGTGGTGATGCTGATGAACGGCGAGGGCGAGGATGCACGCACGGTGCTGATGCAGGCGATGCTGAAGCGCTTCACTGCCCCTGCCGAGGGCCAGACTGCCACCGGCTATCTGCAGGCGTTGGCCGACGAGCGGGGCCGCACCGATGTGATCGGGCCTGTTGACGGGCATCTCGATCCGATCGAGCCAGCCGGTGCCAGCGCGCTGAAGTCGCAACAAGGGCGCTACCGTGATCCCTGGCTGGGCGAGGCCACGTTGTGCCCGGTTGCGGGCACGCTGCGGTTCGAGGTGCTGCGTTCGCCGAAACTGGCAGCGGCGGTGATGCAGCAAGGGCAGCGCTGGCGGTTGCACTGGGATAGGCTGGAGCCATCCGCGCAGGCATGGCTGCAGCCCGATGGCGGTGCACCGCCCACGCTGCAACTGCGCGCCATCGATCCGGACATCGACTTCAGCTATGACTTCCAGGACCTGCATTTCACTCGTACTGGCGATTGCCCTGGCGGGCAGCACGCACGCCGCTGAACCCCCGCGCATCTCGCCGGCCACCGATGCGGCCAGTGCCGGTCTGCTGGAGATCCGTGCGCTGGCCCCGCAGATCGACCTGGATATCCGCTACGCCAGCCGCAACAATTTCACCGGCGCGCGGGTGCCGGGCTATGACGCGCCGTCGTGCTATCTGCTGGCCCCGGTCGCCAAGGCGCTGGCCGCGGTGGAAGGCGACCTGCGCGCCGAGGGCTACGCGCTGCGCCTTTACGACTGCTACCGGCCGGTACATTCGGTGCAGGCGTTCATGGCCTGGGTGAATGATCCGCGCGAGCGGTCGCGCAAGGTGCTGCAGTACCCGGACCTGGACAAGCCGCAGTTGCTGGCCGATGGCTACATTGCCGAACGCTCGGGCCACAGCCGCGGTGCGACGGTGGATCTGGGCCTGCTGGACTGCCGCCGTGGCGCGTGCGTGGTGATGGACATGGGCACCGACTTCGATTTCTTCGGCGTGCGCGCGCATACCGATGCTGCCGGGCTGACAGCGGCACAGCGGGACAACCGGCAGCGGCTGCTGCAGGCGATGGCGCGGCGCGGGTTTGCCAACTACCCGCAGGAGTGGTGGCACTACACGCTGCAGCCGGAGCCGGATGCCGACACCGCCTTCGATGTTCCCGTGAGGTGATGTTTTCTGCAGGGCTTGCAGCCCTGCACCCGCTAACGTCAACGTCAACGTCAACGTCAGAAGCGGCATTCCGTGGGATGGCGGGGTGGGTCCGGTTGAGGGGGACGGCGTGAATACGTCCATGTAGCCTCGG
>NZ_JBNNHG010000071.1:0-17569 GCF_050268705.1 Stenotrophomonas sp. NPDC077659
GATGGCCGGGCCTGCACCTGCGCGCACCGCACTGTCCGGTGCCAGCGTCTATGGCACCGAGACAGGCTTCCAGGGGCACATCGCACGCGGCTCGGTGCTGGGGCTTTCGCTGGCAGGCGAGTACAGCTTCAACCCGCGGTGGGTGGGCGTGATGGAAGTGGCTGCCAGCCGCGAAACCGGCCAGCGCCTGACCGGATTCGCCCCCACCGCCGATGGCGGCGTGCGGACCATCAACGAACTGCGCCCTGCCAGCCGCTCGCTCAGCGTGGCCCCGGCGGTCGAGTACCACTTCAGCCCCACGCTTGGCATGATCGCCGGCGTGGAATTCACCGTGTCCGGGCGCAACAGCGGGCGGGTCATCAGCCCGCAGATCGCCCTCGGCGTTTTCTTCTGAGGCGGGGGCATCGATGAACATCGAATCGATCATCAATGCTGTCCTCGGCATCGTCTGGAGCCCTTGGCTGGTCGTGCTCTGCCTGCTGGCAGGCCTGTACTTCAGCGTGCGCACCCGCTTCATCCAGCTGCGCGCGCTGCCGCACATGCTGCGCCTGATGTTCCGCCATGAGTGCTCCGACGCGGGCGTGTCCCCGTTCCAGGCCTTGTCATTGTCACTGTCCAGCCGGGTCGGCGTCGGCAACATTGCCGGTGTCGCCATGGCCATCGCCTTCGGGGGGCCGGGTGCCATCTTCTGGATGTGGATCGTGGCCTTCCTCGGCGCCTCCAGTGCCTTCGTCGAATCGACCCTGGCGCAGATCTACAAGGAGCGCGATGCCAGCGGCCAGTATCGCGGCGGCCCGGCGTACTACATCGAAAAAGGGCTGGGCCAACGCTGGTATGCGGTGCTGTTCGCGCTGGTCACCGTGCTGGCCGGGGCGATGCTGGCCGGTACCCAGTCCAATGCCATCACCAGCGCGGTGAACGAGGCCTGGGGCATCCCGGTGATGGGGACGACGGCAGTGCTGCTGCTGGTGCTGGCAGCCGTGCTGTATGGCGGCGTGCGCCGCATTGCCCGGGTGGCCGAGTGGGTGGTGCCGATCATGGCCGTGGCCTACCTGCTGGTCGCGGCAGTGGTCATGGTCATCAACGTGGACCGGGTACCCGAGGTGATTGCCCTGGTGCTGCGCAGTGCCTTCGGTGTGGACGCCGCATTCGGCGCGATGATCGGCACGGCCATCCAGTGGGGCGTGCGCCGTGGCGTGCTGTCCAACGAAGCAGGCATGGGCAGTGGTGCACATCCGGCCGCAGCGGCGGAAGTGTCGCATCCGGTCAAGCAGGGCCTGGTGCAATCGTTCTCGGTCTACATCGACACCATGGTGGTGTGCTCGGCAACCGCCTTCCTGATCCTCTCCACCGGCCTGTACAACGTCTACGACCCGGCGGTGAACGGGGTGCCGGACGATGCGCGCGTGCTGTTCGCCACGCTGCCGGGTGTCGAGGCCGGGCCACGCTTCGTGCAGCATGCGGTGGAATCGGCACTGCCGGGGTTCGGCAGATCGTTCGTCGCCCTGGCGATCCTGCCGTTCGCGTTCACCACCATCCTCGCGCTGTACTACATGGCCGAAACCAACGTCAGCTACCTGTGCCGTGACCGCCCAGGGCGCGTGACGATGACGGGCTTCCAGCTGCTGTTCCTGGCTGCGACCGGCTACTCGGCCGTCAACACCGCGACCGTAGCATGGTCCTTGGGCGATATCGGCGTGGGCATGATGAGCTGGTTGAACATCATCGCCATCCTGCTGCTGCAACGGCCTGCCCTGGCGGCACTGCGCGACTACGAGGAGCAGCGGCGCAGAAAGCGTGATCCCTTGTTCCAGCCAAAGAACATCGGGGTACACAACACACGAGTCTGGGAAGGCTGAGCGTAACGGGGTCAGAGCCCTCGCCGTTGGCGAGGGCTCTGACCCCGCACCCTTACCGCATCACTCGTTCGGTGGGGTCGTCGCCTTGGCTTCACTGCCGAAGCTGCCATCGGCCTCGGCCGCCAGGTAGGCGAACACGGTGTACGCAGCCACGTTCTGCGCCAGTGCCTTCGGGTCGATCTTGTCCAGGGTGTCGTCGGCGGTGTGGTGCAGGTCGAAGTAGTCCGAGCCATCCTGTGCCAGCCATGCCCACGCGCCCCCCTTGGCCGCCAGCGGGCCGACGTCCGGGCCCGGGCCGCCCTTGTCGGCCATGTACTCGATGCCCAGCGGCTTCATCACTTCGGCGATCTGCGCGGTGGCTTCACGCGAACCCTCCGGGTTCGGCGAGCCGGTGTTGAAGGCGTAGACGCGGCCGGCACCGAAATCGCTCTCGGCGGCCAACTGGTGCCGCACCACATCCTTGGCATGGGCTTCGGCGTAAGCCTTGCCGCCGTACAGGCCCTGTTCCTCGTTGGCGAAGGCAACCACGCGGATGGTGCGTTTGGGCGCCTGCTTGAGCTGGCCGATCAGGTGGCCGGCCGCCATGGTGATGCCCACGCCTGCGCCGTCGTCGATGGCGCCGGTGCCCAGATCCCACGAATCAAGATGGCCGCCGATGACCACCACTTCCTTGGGCAGCGTGCGGCCGGTGATCTCACCGATGACGTTGTAGGACGTCGCCGAGCCGTCCCAGCCACAGTCCAGAGTCACCTTCACGGTGGTGCTGCCGCGCGCCACCAGGCGTGCCAGCTGATCGGCATCGGGTACTGACAGGGCCGCCGACGGTACCGGGGTCAGGCCTTCATCAAAGCGGGTGATGCCGGTGTGCGGCACACGGTGCGAATCGGTACCGGCCGAGCGCATCAGGAAGCCGACCGCACCCTTGCGGATCGCCTCCGACGGGCCCTTGCTGCGGATCGCGCCGCCACGGCCATAGTCGCGGCCATCGCGGAACGGCAGCATCTGGTAATCAACGAAGGCGATTTTGCCTTTCAGCGAACCGGCCGGTGCGGCCTGCAGCGCAGCCAGGTCGGCGAAGCGCACCACCTCGGCTTCCACGGTGCCGCCCGGGCTGCCACCGAGTGCGGTGATCTGCAGCGGCTGCGGGTTCGCGCCGGTCACGGCGGCGTGTTCGCTGCGGCGCTCCCACTTCGGGAAGGTCACTGGTTCTTTCCAGACTTTGTCGAAACCGAGAGCCTTGAACTTGGCTTCGGCCCAGGCCACGGCGCGGGCATCAGCCTCACTGCCGGCAATGCGGGGGCCGATTTCGGTGGTGAGCGATTCGACCACCTTCCAGCCGGTGTCATCGGCCAGGGCCTGGTCGCGCAGCTGTGCGGCCGTGGCCAGCGAGGCAGGGGGCAGGGTGGTGGTGTGCGGCGCGGCGAAGGCCGGTGCGGCCAGCAGGGCGAGGGAGGATGCGATGGCAAGGACGCGGCGACGCATGGACAGCTCCGGGAAGGGAATCAGCCTTGGAGCTTAGCAGTCGTTCAGCGCCGCGCATGGGCGGGAGGTCATGGCTGGCGCGAACGCTGTTTTCCGCCACGTCCGGCAAAGCGAAAGCCCCGCCGGAGCGGGGCTTTCACCTGCTTCTGTAGAGCCGAGCCCATGCTCGGCTGATTTTTCCGGGCAGTCTACGCACGAAGGCAGCCGAGCGTGGGCTCGGCTCTACAGGTAAGCGGGGCGCCCGAAGGCGCCCGCTACCTCATTTCTTCAGGCTGTCGCGGATCTCGCGCAGCAGCACCACTTCTTCCTTCGGCGCGGCCGGCGCAGCGTCCTTCTTTCGCGACAGACGGTTGATCACCTTGATCACCATGAAGATGGCGAAGGCCACGATGATGAACTGCACCAGCGTGTTGAGGAAATCACCGTAGCCGATCACCACCGCCGGAATTTCCGTGCCATCGGCACCGACCCGTGCAGGTGCCAATGTCCATGCCAGATCGGAGAAATCCACCTTGCCGATCAGCATGCCCAGCGGCGGCATGATGATCTTTTCCACCAGGGCGGTGACGATCTTGCCGAAGGCCGCGCCGATCACCACGCCGACGGCGAGGTCGATGACGTTGCCGCGCATCGCGAATTCCTTGAACTCGGTGAGCATTCCCATTGTTGTTTTTCTCCGGTGGGGGAAGTGGACAGCGCGCAGGGTAGCGCAGGTGATGTCAGCCGGCGATCACGCCGTGGCGCTCGGCCACGTTTTCCAGGCGGGCACTGAAACGGTCACCGGGCTTCAGAGCGGACACGCCCGACGGGGTACCCATGAACACCAGGTCGCCCGCGCGCAGCTGCCACAGCCTGGACAGCTCATGCAGGATTTCCGGCACGTTCCAGATCATCTGATCGAGCAGCGACTGCTGCCGCACTTCGCCGTTCACCTCCAGTGACAGGTTCAACGCGGCCAGGTCACCCACTTCACCGGCATGCACGATCTCGCTGATCGGTGCCGAGGCATCGAAGCCCTTGGCCGAATCCCACGGGTGACCCTTTTCCTTGGCGGCCGCCTGCAGGTCGCGGCGGGTCAGGTCCAGGCCCACGGCATAGCCGTAGATCAACGCCTCGGCATCGGCCACGGCCAACTCACCGGCAGGCGCATCCACGCCGATCGCCACCACCAGTTCCACTTCGTGGTGCAGGTTGCCGGTGGCCGGAGGGTAGGGGATCACATCGTCGTGGCCGACCACGATGGCATCGGCCGGCTTGGTGAAGAACATCGGGCGGCCGCGATCATCGGCGGCTGGCACTGCGGCGCCCATCTCACGCGCATGGTCGGCGAAATTGCGGCCGACGCAGTAGATGCGGTGGACCGGGAACGTGCCACCCCCCACCACCGGTACACGCGGCACGGCGGGGGCTGGGATGACATCGGAAACAACGGCAGTGGACATGCGGGGGTTCCTGTTGGAAGGCCCCCGCAGTCTAGAGCGCTGTGGCGCCCACGTCAGCGGGTGACATCGTCAGCGCGACATCGGCAAAGCTGACTTGCGCACCACGCGGTACTCGCCTTCGACGACGTTGGCATCGGCCGCCCGGCGCGCGCCGACGGACTTGCGCGAGGCCAGCAGCTTCCAAGCCAGGCCGATCAGGATCATGGCCGCGCCGACGAACACGCCGATGAACACCATCGCTGCCAGGATCGCCAGGCCGAGCAGGCCCACGGCAACGCGCACCAGCGGGTGGCGCGGCTTGCGCGGCGCGAACAGGGTGCGGAACTGGTTGAAGGCGGAAGCGCGAGTAAACATGGCGGCTCGATTGGGCTGGGATCAGCGAAACCAGAGTATCGGGATGCGCCACTGTCATTGAGTGAAAAACTCGTTAAATATAGCCTTTGCTTATTACGGATCAATGACTTGTGTTCATGTCGGAGCCAGTCACCTGAGCAGGCATGCGACAATCCGGGTTTCCGTCCGAGCCTTCCGCCATGACTGCCGCAACTGCCCTGATCGCCCTTGAAGCCCTTGCCGATGGGGCATTTGCCGAGGTCGAAGCGGTGGTGGAGGGCGATGCCGAATCGCTGGTGCTGTACCGCGATGGCGCGCAGGTGCGGGCGTTCCTGAACATCTGCCCGCACGCCGGCCGCCGCCTGGACTGGGCGCCGGGGCAGTTCCTGAAAAGCCGCGAAGGCCACCTGGTATGCGCCGCCCACGGCGCCTCGTTCGCCCTGGACAGCGGCGACTGCATCGCCGGCCCGTGCAAGGGCGACCGCCTGCGCGCCGTGCCGGTGGATATCCGCGACGGACAGGTTTACCTGGCCTGAGGCCAGGAGCAGTCGAGCACGGCTCGACTCTACAAAAGCATCCACGCATGGCGTGGATCTACTGCGGGCTGCGGGCGGGCAACGGCATCCACGCATGGCCTGTCTCTACAAGTAGATCCACGCCATGCGTGGATTCGCGCACCTTCAGAACATCAGGTTGATCATCAGCACCACCACCACCGTGTAGATCAGCGACAGCGGACCGCCCACCCGCCACATCTCGCGCGGGGTGTAGTTGGCCGGGCCGGTGATCATCGAAATCACCGGATTGGAGGCGGTCATCAGATTGTTGGACGCCGACAGTGCCACGATCAGCGCGAACGCGGTCGGGTTGCCGCCCGCCGCCAACGCCAGGTTGACTGCAATGGGCACCATCACGATGGTTGCCCCCACATGGCTGATCACCAGCGAAAAGGCGGTGGTCAGCAACGCCAGCGCCACCTCCAGCACCCACAGCGGTATGCCGGTGGGCAGCTTGTCGATCGTGTGGCCGGCCACCCAGGCCGCTGCACCGCTGGAATCCATGGCCCAGCCGAGCGGAATCAGCCCGGCCATCATGAACACCGTCTTCCAGTTGATCGAGGCGTACGCCTCGTCCATGCGCAGCACGCCGGTCAGCAGCATGCCGGCCACGCCGGTCATCAGGGTCAGTGCCACCGGCAGCTTGCTGGTCAGCGCGATCAGGATGGTGAGCGCGAAGATCGCCATGGCGATCTTGAACTTGTGCGGGCGCTGCTCGCCGGTCGGATAGTCGGTCACCACCACGAAATCGCGGCTCTTGGCGGCCTGTGCCAGGTCGGTCCAGATACTGTGGAAGACCAGCATGTCACCGGCGCGCAACTGCACGTCGCGCACGTCTTCGCGGATCACCTGCTTGTCGCGGTTGATCGCCAGCAGACTGATGCCGCGTTCCTTGCGCAGGCGCAGATCTGCAGCGCTCTTGCCGATCACATTGGACGTTGGCGGCACCACCGCTTCGGAAATGCCGGCGCGGCTGGGGTTGAACAGGTCGCCCAGGTGCTTCAGGCGCGAGGACATGCGCAGGAACTGGTTCTGCGCGAAATCGTGCACATCCGAGCGTGTCCCCATCACACCCAGCACGCTGCCCACCCAGATGCGCATCTCCGCCGGCGGGGCCAGGCGGGTGTCGTTGCCGGTTTTCAGCGCCAGCAGCAGCGGCGCATCGTGCAGGGTCTCCGCCTCGCCCAGGGTCATGCCCACCAGCGGGCTTTCGGCCGTCACCACCAGTTCGAACACATCGCCTTCGATGCCGTAGGTCTTGGCGAAATAGCTCTCGGTGCGCGCCGGGGTCACGCCGTCGTTGACCAGGTTTTCTTCTTCCACCAGCTTGCGATCGCCGTAGTAGCGGAAGTACAGCAGCGAAGCGATCAGCAGGGCCACACCGATCGGCAGCGGCGCGAACATGCGCAGCGGCTCGATGGTGGCCAGGCCCGAGGGCAGGTTGTTGTTGGCCGAGGCCAGCAGATCGTTCAGCAGGATCAGCGGCGAGTTGCCGACCATGGTCAGCGCACCCCCCATCACGATGGCCGCCGAAATCGGCAGCAGCAGCCGCTGCATCGTCAATCCGGTGCGTGCGGCCAGCCGCGAGGCCACCGGCAGGTACAGCGCCATCACCGACGGATTCTGCATGAACGACGAGTTCAGGCCGGCGATGGCCGTGGTCATCATCAGCAGCCGCTGTTCGACGCCGTGGCCGCGCCGCAGCAGCCACGCGGCCAGGCGGTTCAGGGCCCCGGTGCGGTCCAGGCCCGCACCGAGGATGGTGGTGGCGATGATGCTCATCACCGCGTTACCGGAGAAGCCGCCGAAGATTTCTTCAGGGGCGATCAGGCCGGTCACGCCCAGCACCACCAGCACCACAAGCGCGACCACGTCGGCGCGGATGCGCTCGAACAGGAACATCGCCATCGTGAAGCCGACCAGCCCGAGCACGAGCTTCATGTCGTTGGTCAGCGTCAGCGCGGTATCCATGTGGGGCGCAGCGTCCTCGGGCGTGGGTCAGGTGCGGTCGTACAACAGGTCCCAGACACCGTGGCCGAGCTTCTGGCCGCGGGTCTCGAAGTGGGTCTGCGGGCGCCAGTCCGGGCGCGGCACGCTGCCACGCGGGCCGGCACGGTTGACCAGCCCGGCGGTGGCATCGAGCACGTCCCACATCTGCTCGGCGTAGTCTTCCCAGTCGGTGGCGCAGTGCAGGCGGCCACCCGGGCGCAGCTTGCGCACGATCAGCTCGGCAAACGCCGGCTGCAGCAGGCGGCGCTTGTTGTGGCGCTTCTTGTGCCACGGGTCGGGGAAGTAGATGCGCACTTCATCCAGCGCACCATCGGCAATCTCGTTCTGCAGTACTTCCACCGCATCGTGGTGGTACAGGCGCACGTGGTCGGCGTTGTCGTCGGCCAGCGCGTTCAGCAGGCGGCCCACGCCGGGGGCATGCACTTCAATGCCGATGTAGTCGCGCGACGGATCGTGCTGGGCGGCAAAGCGCAGCGCTGCACCGTTGCCGAAACCGATTTCCAGCACTTTGTGCGCCGGGCGGCCGAAAGTGGCGTCCAAGTCGCGCGGCTGGCCGTTGTAGTCGATGCCAAAGCGCGGCCAGCGTTCATCGAACGCGCGCTGCTGGGCGGGGGTGAAGCGGCCTTGGCGCAGCACGAAGCTGCGCACCTCGCGGCGGCCCTCGCTCACGGTGAAGGGCTTGGGCGGTGCCTTGGAGCCGGCGCTGTCAAAAGGATTGGTCATCAGCCGATCAGCCCATCAACCGGGGAAGAGGCGCTGGCATAGCGCTTGCGCGGGATGCGCCCGGCCAGGAAGGCCTCGCGGCCGGCTTCGACGGCCTTGCGCATGGCGCTGGCCATCAGCACCGGGTGGCGCGCACCAGCGATGGCGGTGTTCATCAGTACGCCGTCGCAGCCCAGCTCCATCGCGATGGCGGCATCGGAGGCGGTGCCCACGCCGGCATCGACGATGATCGGCACGCGGGCGTCTTCGATGATCTGCAGCAGGTTGTACTTGTTCTGGATGCCCAGGCCCGAACCGATCGGCGCGGCCAGCGGCATCACCGCGGCGCAGCCGATCTCTTCCAGGCGCTTGGCCAGGATCGGGTCGTCGGAGGTGTAGACCATCACTTCGAAGCCGTCCTTGACCAGTTGCTCGGCGGCCTTGAGGGTCTGTACCACGTCCGGGTACAGCGACTTCTGGTCGCCCAGCACTTCCAGCTTGGTCAGGTTGTGGCCGTCCAGCAGCTCACGGGCCAGGCGGCAGGTACGCACGGCGTCTTCGGCGGTGTAGCAGCCGGCGGTGTTGGGCAGGATGGTGTAGCGGTCCGGCGGCAGCACGTCCAGCAGGTTCGGTTCGCCCGGGGTCTGGCCAATGTTGGTGCGGCGGATGGCCACGGTGACGATCTGGGCGCCAGCGGCCTCGGTGGCCAGGCGGGTTTCTTCCAGATCCTTGAACTTGCCGGTGCCGGTCAGCAGCCGCGAGCCATAGGTCTTGCCGGCGATCACCAGCGAATCGGGGGAGACAGGGAGGTTCATGACGCGATTATCGCTTATCCGCCTGAAGATGGGGTCGCACGACCAACGGTAGTGCCGGTCGCTGGCCGGCAGAACCAATCGGATTGCCGGCCAGCGGCCGGTACTACCCGTATGGGGTTCACCCACCGCCCAGCGCGTGCACGATCTCCACCACATCACCGTCGGCCAGCACGTGCTCGCCATGGCGGCTGCGGCTGACGATCTCACCATTCACTTCCACCGCTACCCGGCGCTGCAACAGCTGCTCGGCGGCCAGCAGATCGTGGAGGGTCGCCGAAGCGGGCAGGGTGCGGGGCTGGCCATTGAGCTGGATGTTCATCCCGGCATTGTCGCCTACGCCCGGTTCGGATCGGAACTGTTGCATTTTGAGCAGTACGCCACCTCCGGCATACCTCGCCGTCCGGGTAACCGGCGACAATTCATGCGGCGGCGCAGCGTGAGCAATGGGCGACACGGTGAAACCATTCACCGTGCGCCGGCGTACGTGTGCGCTGGATCCCCAACATTTCCTCCCCAGGAGTTTCTACATGCTGCTCAGCAAACGCCCGATCCGCTCCCTGATGGCGGCCGCGATAGCACTTGCCGCGCTGCCGGCCATGGCGGGCGAATCCCCTTTCACCCGCACCGTGTTCTTCGGCGACAGCCTGACCGACAGCGGCTACTACCGCCCGCTGCTGCCACCCGATGTGCGTCCGGTCACCGGCCAGTTCACCACCAACCCGGGCTGGGAGTGGTCGCAGTTCGTCGCCGATTACTACGGTACCAACGCCAGCCCGAATGGCAACGGCCAGACCGGTGACAACTACGCCGTCGGTGGCGCCCGCGTGGGCACCGACCTGATCCAGCCCGCGTTCGGCAACGTGGCCGTCCCGTCGCTGAAGACCCAGATGGCCAACTACCTGGCCGCCAACGGTGGCAAGGCCGATCCGAACGCACTGTACACCGTGTGGGGCGGCGCCAACGATCTGTTCTCGATCACCGCCCCGGCCCAGGCACCGGCCGTGATCGGTGCGGCGGTCACCACCCAGATCGGCATCGTGTCCAGCCTGAAGCAGGCCGGCGCGCAGTACGTGATGGTGCCCAACCTGCCCGACGTCGGCATCACCCCGGGGTTCATCGACCGCGGCGCGGCCGGCCAGGCGCAGGGCACCGCCCTGTCGCAGGCGTACAACACCGCCCTGTACGGCGGCCTGAAGCAGGCCGGCATCGACTTCATCCCGCTCGATACCTATACCCTGCTGCACGAAATCATCGCCAACCCGGGCATGTACGGCTTCAGCAACGTCACCGGCCGCGCCTGCCTGGTGGCCTCGTCGCTGGCCTGCAGCCCGCTGGCCTATGCGACCCCGAACGCGGCCAGCACCTACCTGTTCGCCGATGACGTGCACCCGACCACGGCCGCGCACCAGATGCTGGGCCAGTACGCCATTTCGATCCTGGAAGGCCCGCGCCTGCAGCAGATACTGACCCATTCGGCGCAGACCATCGGTCGCTCGCGCGCTGACCAGGTCAGCCTGCACCAGGCCGGCCGTCCGGCCGATGGCCTGTCCTGGTGGGGCGGCCTGCGTGGCGACATGCAGCGCTACGACCACGCCGATGTCTATGACGGCGTGGCCCCGGCCGGCCTGGCCGGTGTCGACTGGGCACGTGACGGCATGGTCTTCGGCGGCTTCGCCGGCTTCGGCCGCATGGATGCCGACTTCGGTAACAGCCGTGGCGACTTCACCCAGAAGGACACCACCGCCGGTCTGTTCGCTGGCTGGTACGGCGACCGCATGTGGGTCAACGGCCAGGTCAGCTACACCTGGCTGTCCTACGACGTGAACCGCAAGGTGCAGCTGGGCCCGGCCACCCGAGAACACGGCGGCTCGCCGGACGGCAGCAACCTGACCGCGGCCCTGAACGCCGGTTACGAGTTCGGCACCGAGGGCGGCTTCCGCCACGGCCCGATCGCCTCGGTGATCTGGCAGAAGGTGAAGATCGACGGCTACACCGAAACCGCCGATGCCAACACCCTGGCCACCGCGCTGGGCTATGGCAGGCAGGACGTCGATTCCACCGTCGGCCGCATCGGCTGGCAGGCCCGCTTCGATGGCGGCAGCGTCAAGCCGTACGTGCAGGTGACCTACGACCACGAGTTCGAGGACACCCAGCAGGCCAGCGCATGGGTGCAGAGCCTGCCGGACGTGGGCATGTACCGCGTGCCGGGCATGGACTTCGACAAGAACTATGCAACCGCCATCTTCGGTGCCCGCATGGAACTGTTCGGCCTGCAGAGCAACATCGGCCTGAGCGCCACCACCCTGCAGAAGCGTGCGCAGGACGCGACGCTGTTCGCCAGCTTCAGCGGCAGCTTCTGATGCAAGGCGGGGTCAGAGCCCTTTCCGGGTGGAAAGGGCTCTGACCCCAATGCCCAGCACCGTGTGCTTCGCATGCCAGTCCCCCGCGCGCGGAAGCAGGCATTGAATCCTGCGCTCGAATACCTATCGCTTAGCGCTCTTTGGCGACCAGGCGGCAACTGCTCCGCAGACCCCAATGGCAATCCAAAGGCAATAATGTGAAACCTGAAAATTCCGCATCTGAAGGTCTTGTCCATGGGACGTCGCCATGGTTGCAACTAAGGCAGCACCCATTGCGGCCCCCGCGTTGGTCATGATTCGTGAAAGCAAGCTGGCATGTGGTACCTGTTCGGGCGTCAGGTCCTCGTAGGCGCCCGACATGGACATGATAGTAAGGATCCCCACGCCTGCACCACGAATGAGCATGCCTACAGCAATGGCACTGTGGTTGAGAAGGCTCGTCGGGAAGAGCAGGAGCGAGCCGGCGGCTATGAGAATGATTGCGCCCAGGGTGGTCTGGCGATCTCCCCATCTGGCACAGATCGCCGTCATTTTCTGTCTCGCCACCAGGGTGCCGACACCGTGCAATGCCAGCATCAGTCCTGCTTGGCCGGGCGTGTAGCCGGAGTTGAGCATGAGCATTAGTGGTAGCAAAAATGCGCCGCCGTAATAGATCATGCTGGATAGAAATAAAATGCTGCACCAACGAGTGAAGTTCAGTTCCCTAAAGATTCTCAGATCTACCGGGGCATTACTCTCTGGGCGGGTGGCGCGTGCAATGAACAGGGTCAGCATTGCGATGCCTGAGAGGAGCGGAAAAGCCCAGTGCAGGGAACTTCCATCGATCCGGGTGGCACCGTACATTGTCAGGGTCAGGGCGAGTGATAAAGCAATGAGTGCGATCGGATCGGTCCGGCGGGCTTGCCCTTTCTTGGATGTTGGGAGTCGCTTTGCGGCTGCAAAAATGGCACCAGCACAGATCGGTATATGCAGCCAGAACAGCCAATGCCAGCTAAATATCTGCAGCGTGAGGCCGCCGATGGGTGGGCCAAGAATTGGGGCAAGAACCGATGGAATTGAAATCGCCGCAAGAGCTGCGCGCGACCTGTTCCGCCCGACTTCGGAAATGATGATGGTTTGCATCGTGGGTAGCAAGACACCAGCGGCCAAGCCTTGAAGTACCCTCGAGGCAATAAGTAAGGGCAGGTTTGGGGCGATGGCTGACAACGCGGATCCGATCAGAAAGGCCCAGAGGCAGGATAGCCACAGCTTTCTCTGGCCAAGTTTGGCGACGAGCCAAGCAGACGCGGGCACCGAGCTCGCTGCGGCCAGCGTATATCCGGTGACTACCCATTGCACTGTGGAGATTGGGGCGTTAAGGCCCAGCCGTATGGCGTCGAGGCCAACGTTGACCATCGTCGTATCGAGCAGAGGCAGGGTGACGCCCAGCACCAACGTGGCTACCAGCGTGCGGTCTTGGGTAGTCAGGGTACTCGTAGACGTGCTCTCGCTCTGCTTCATGGACTGTAGCCATGACCGGGACGTTCTTCCGGATTATTGCGACGAGGCGGTGTGAACAATAGCGGAAGCGCGACCGGACCGCGTGTGTAGAATCCGACTTCCGCCATCCTGAATCCCTTCGGTAATCTCAGATCGCCAAGAGTATCGATGATGGTGTTCGCAGCAAGTTCTGCCTGCATGAGCGAGAATGCTGCACCCACGCAGACGTGCACTCCTGTTCCGAAAGCCAGGTGATGTGGAAAACGCCCCGTGCCAGTTCCTGCAGTAGATGGTTTCTTTCGGTCAAGTATGAACTGTGAAGGCATGGGAAAAACATCCGGGTCGCGGTTCGCAGCGCCGATCATGCAGTAAATTAGAGTGCCTTTCCTGATCTTGATTCCATCAAGTTCCACATCCTGACGAGCTTGACGAGGGATGAGTTGAACTGGTGGGTTGAGGCGAAGTGTTTCGCTGATCGCTGCGGGAAGGAGTGTTATGTCAGTAGCTATTCTGTCCATCTCTATGGGGTTGGACAGAAGGTTATAGAAAAGATATGCCAGTGTTTTGTCGGCGGGTTCTGTAGCGGCTAGAAGTATATTGAGGACGAGTGCAATCACTTCGGATTGCGTCATATGTTCGTCATCTCCTGCGGTGCACAAGGCCGATATCAGGCTGTCGTCGGGGCTTGTCATGCGTTCGTCAATGATGGGTTGAAAGTACTCTATGATGCATCTGCTGCAGTCGATGCTGTGCTCTCTTTCGCTGTCGGATAGTTTGAGGCTTGTGATGAACGAAGTGATTCCTGTTTGCCAGCGGCTGATGTCTTTGTGTCTGTCCGTCGGCAGGCCAAGAACCAGGAGTGTTGAGAGTATTCCGTAGTTCTTTCCAAATTCATTGACTAGGTCAATCTCCCCAGAATGGATTTTTGGCGTCAATAAGTCTCTCGTAAGTGCATGAATGATCGGTGCGTAACGTTCTCGAAAAGTTCTTGCCGAAAGTTTCGAAAGAATTATTTGTCGCTTGGATTTGTGTTCTTTGCCTTCCATTTGTGCCAGAACGCGATCTCCCATTACTGGTTGAGCACGATCTTCCAGCGGGGCCGTGGTGAAATCACCTGACGTCAGGATCAGACGAACGTCCTGGTGTCTTCCAAAGAAAAATGCATCCAATTGTTTGTCTTGAAGCACTGAATTGGAGTGGTGGAGTTCTTCGTACAGTGCTGCTGGATCCTTGTCGGCCTGGTCGGAGGTTGCGTCGAAATTAATTATATGTCTCATTATGGGTTCCTCTTTATATACGCTCTTGCTTATTATATTTTTGGTTTTTGATTGGAAATTGATACGATCCCGTGCCCTTGATTTCTGTCAATCGCAATGCGGAAGCGGTTGTTAAATAGTTGATCTCCGATTGGCCACTTTCTATGGTAAATGAGGGTTGAGCTTCGGACGTCCAATATGACGGGCGTGTTTAAATAGAAAGGAATTTCTGTCAAGATGTAGTTTTCTGTAGCAACTCCTCTTGGTTTCGGCAGGGGGCTCGTTGAAGGTGTGGTGGTTGCTCGAACTCGGCTTGCGATCGCGCAGTCCGACATGGCGTCGCATGCGGTTCGGAATTCTTCATGCTCGTCATATTCATTCTGAGCCATTTTCCTGAGCTTCTTGTATGCGGTGTTCTCGAAGTGGTCCGAGAATTCAATCAATTGCGCTGTGGCTGGGCTGTCCTTATCGATAAGCGGCTCAATTACTCGTCGTTGACGGTTGAGTTCTTTTCTTGCTTTCCGGATTGCCTTTTGTGCTGAAGTGCCGGTTGATGTCAAAAGGAGAGCTGCACTTTCCACGTCCGGAATTAATATGTCTATTTTTTTGAAATTTGATTCTGCCCATGCGAGCAATGCACTCACATAGCTTGGTGAGAACTGCGGATTGAATGGGCTTATTCCAATGAGGGCGTGTTCTTTCATGTTTATAATTCGTTCGCATCGATGCGAATGTCCTTTCACGCTCAGCATCGACGGTAGGATCGGGGAGGCAGGGTCCGGCGACGGGGCGCACATTTCGAAAGGAGAACGTGTCTGCATTTTTATTTTGTCTTTCTGCGATTGAGTAATGACGTGGTGCAGGCTTCCTGACGAGGTGATGATGGTGCAGCGGGGGTGCTTGAGATCAGCTCTACTGCGTTTTTCGAATAATCCTCATGTCGGAAGGCTTTTTCGGATGATTCTTGTCGCTATTTCCATGATGGTTTCGGCGATTCTTAATGGAAGTGGCGTCGCCGCAGCCCCGGATGCTGGAGGCGCGCCTTGCATCAATTGGAGACGTCCGCTATCGGCGGCCTCAGCGCCACCACCCTGCAGAAGCGTGCGCAGGACGCCACGCTGTTCGCCAGCTTCAGCGGCCGCTTCTGATGCAAGGCGGGGTCAGAGCCTGAGGTTTCCCCACGTTTTCATATTCGGGAGGCCATGTTTTGCTTGGCTTCTGGCGAGAGTGTGTGCAGTGCATCGAGCATGGCGACCCGTGGCTTGTCCAGCCATCTTCGCGTCAATGCTTCCCAACCCAGTCGGATCAGGCAGTACAGCCGACGTGTCGATCGATGAGGATTGAGTCGGTTGTGTGCGTGGATGGATTCAGCGGCCATGCCCGCCAGCCACCGCACGAACATCGCCAGGGCATGCAGCAACAGCAGTACTTCCATCCGCTCGCGCTTGCGCGTCAGGCTGTCCTCGAAGGCCTGGCCGTAGCGATGCGATTTCAGATCCCGGAAGCCCAGTTCGATCTGCATGCGGCGCCGGTACAGCGCGACGATCTGCCTGGCATCGACCTCCCCCATCGTCGGGCTGGCCATCAGCAGCCACGGCTCGGCTTCCCGACAGGCGTTCTTCCGGCTCTGCCTGCTGCGACGGCGCTGTCCCTTCAAGGTCGTATGCCGACGCCCACGCGGGCGCGCGGCATGCAGTACCAGGCGGGCAGTGAGCGGCGCGCTGCGCACGATCTGGAACAGCCCCAGATCATGTGTCTTGCCCACTACGGCCAAGGGATACAAGGCATGGCAGGGGACCCACTGGTCCGCCCGATCCTCGATCTCCACCGGCTTGACCCGGGTGTGATGGCGCAGGCGGGTGATCCACGTCCAGCCCATGGCCTCCACACTTCGGCACCACGGTGCCCGGAACCCGGCATCGGTGACCAGGATCGGACAGGCATCGGCGGGTAGCAGCATCTTCAGGCGTTTGAGGAACTGGCATTCCACCCTCGGCGAGGCCAGTTCCCGTTCCGGGAAGACCTGCTCGAACAGGGGCAGGGTGCGGCCACCGACCGGTACCGCCGCGCGCAGCAGATGCCACTTTCCATCGCCCTTCAGGCGACACCAGCCCACCACAATCATTAGATGGGCGCAACCCTTTGATCATACAAAGGAAAATTCGGGGAAACCTCAGGGTCAGAGCCCTTTCCTGGCGCAAAGGGATCTGACCCCATTGCCCAACACCGGTCGCTCCGCATAGACTTTCACCCTGCACTGCGGGCGTAGCTCAATGGTAGAGCTGTAGCTTCCCAAGCTACTGACGTGGGTTCGATTCCCATCGCCCGCTCCAGTTCGGCCATTTGCGCACCTAAGTGCATGAATGCAAAGGGGCTGAGTAAAAAACGATGCCGTCAGACGACCTTTTCCTAGGTATCGTTTGAGGTATCGCTCCATGCCAAAGCCGCTTCTTCTTACGCGTCGGTCAGGGCTCTACGCCCGCTTCCTCGTCCCTCTTGACCTTCGATCCCGCTTGGGATGTCGCTTCATCGTCCGTGCGCTGGGCTTGCCCCCTGGTGATCGCGCGCGACTGGCGGCGGCCTGCATGAGCGTGGCACTCTCCGATACGTTCGGGGCGATGCGTGCAGGAAGACTTGTGGACAAGAAGGAACTGGACGAGCTGCTCCGCAAAGCTGCCTCGGGGCAGCTGCGTGAGCTCACCTTGGAAAACATCTCGCTTCCGAACGGCGAACGAATTGGACGCGCCCAAGTGGATACCCCCCATGATGCGGCGCTGCTTGCCAGCCTGTTGGGACTGTCTGCTCCATCGTCAGATGCAGCGGAGGCAGGAGAACAAGGAAGCGGATCAGGCTGGCGCAATGAGGCCATCAAAGGCCAGGTGGGTCAGGCGGTAGCGTCTTCAAAAGGCGGAGCCACGCTTTCCCAAGCCATTGACCAGCACTTGGATGATTTGCGTCGCGCAAAGCGCGATCCAAAGACGATCATTGAAAGCCGCCAGACGCTTCGCATTCTGCTGGGGCTTGTGGGCGATCTCCCCGTATCTGGGTTGACGGCTGATCATGTCAGAGTGTTGTTGGATGGTGTCCAGCATTGGCCGAAGAACGCGACGAAGCGTGCCGAATACCGTACGTTGAGCGTCAAGCAAACGATTGCGCTTTCCAAGGCGAAAGGGGAGCCGTCGCCTAGTGATCCTCTGAAGAATCCCCGGTAGTGCCGGCCAGCGGCCACAGCGTGCGGCCGTCGGCCATCCAGCCGAAATCGTTGAAGCCCCAG
>NZ_JBNNHG010000072.1:0-10944 GCF_050268705.1 Stenotrophomonas sp. NPDC077659
TGGCGTGGATCTACTGTGGCCGGTGGGTGCGGACCGTTGGTCCGCACTGCGCAGGCGCTCATCCACGCATGGCGTGGATCTACCGTGGCCGGTGGGTGCGGAGCGTTGGTCCGCACTGCGCAGGTGCTCATCCACGCATGGCGTGGATCTACTGTGGCCGGTGGGTGCGGACCGTTGGTCCGCACTGCGCAGGTGCTCATCCACGCATGGCGTGGATCTACTGCTGGCGCGGAATCCACCGCGCCAGCGCCACGCCGCCGCCAAGGATCAGCAATGTCCCGACGGTATGCCACAGCAGCCCGGTCATCGGCGCATCCGGCAGAGGAATCGTGTCCGCCAGCCAATCAATGACCGGCCGCGCCAGCAGGTACACCACCACCACGCCCAGCACGCGCAGCACCCGTTGCACGATGTTCTGCGGATCGGCCGGCCAGCCGCGCCACTGCAGCCATGCCACCAGCAGGGCGAGCGCCAACAGGCGCGCGGCTTCACCGAGGGGCACCAGGGGTGTCCATAGCGAGGCCCCTGCCAGCGTTACGCCCAAACCCATCAGAACCGGCAACTGCCAGCGTCGCGCAGCGTGCAGCCCCGGCATCATCTGCCAGGCCAGCCCGGCCACACCGATGCCGATCACCCAGCCGGCCAGCACATCGGCCAGGAAGTGCCGGCCCAGGTACATGCGCGAGATGGCCATCAGCAGCGGCCAGCCCAACGCCAGCGTCCATCGCAGCCAGCGGCGGCGGATGCCAAAGGCCAGCAGCAGACCCACGCACGCGGCCGTCGTGATGCCTACATGGCCACTGTTGAAGCCGTAGTCGGCGTGCGTCTGCGCTCTCAGCATCGCCGTGGCCTGCGCGTCGGGCAGTGCCCAGAACGTGCGGCCGCCGCCATCCACCACGAATGGATGGGATGGCTCGCCCTTGTCCAGCACCGCCGCATCCACGTCGGAAGGGCGGGGCAGGGCGGCGCTCTGTTTGATCGCATGCGTGGCACAGGCCATCAGCAGCACTGCCAGCATCACGCAGAGACCGGCGCGCAGTCGTGCCCCGAAGGCGCACACCAGGATCAGCGCGGTATAGGCCATCTCGTAGCCGAGCAGGCTGATGAACTGCATCAGCGACAGAACCCAGCCGCTGTCGAGAGTGTGCTGCAACCACAGGTGCCAATGTGTCTGGAACATCCGTTGTCCTCAATGCGCCGTCGCGACGCGGGCAGGCGCCGACGATAGCGGATCGGCACGCAGGCCGAACAGGGGGCGCAGCCAGCGCACGCGGCGGATGAGCAGTTCGTGGATGAGCAGGCAGCCGCCAAAGGTGCCGGCCACAAGCAGCGCAGGCTCAAGCCAGGGACCCAGCTGCAACGGACGCAACGCATACAGGAGCACGATCAGCACGGTCTGGTGCAGGATGTACCAGCTGAAAACGGCCTCCCGGCAATAAGCCAGGCCCGGCCACGGCCGCGACAGCAGTACCCGCGCCCAACCAAACAAGGCCAGCAGCATGCACCACGTGTAGAGCGCGCGGCCGATGCGTTCGGTCTGGCCCCACGGCAGCGCCAACACCCAGGCATCCAGGTCGCCCACGTCCGGCAACCGCGCCAGCGCACGGATGCCCAGCTCCACGCACAGCCCGATCAGGGCCAGGGCCAGGGTCAGGCGACGTCCGCGCACCAGCAGGTCCCACCCGCGCTGCCAGCGGGCCGCAAGAAATCCGCCGAGGAACAGGGGCAGCGATTCAGCGTGCACGTAGACGTCGTTCAACAGGGCGTGGGTGGGCGGCCAGCGTGGCATCAACACCAGCAGCGCCCAGGCCAGCCACGCGACCGGCAGCACCAGCAGCAGGCCGCCCAGCACGCGGTCACCCGGCTGCCAGCGAGGCAGCGCTCCGCGCAGTGGCCGCAGCAGGCTGGCCAGCGCCACGGCCAGCGCGGTGTAGGGCAGCAGGTAAGCCAAGTACCAGAGGTGGTTCCAGGTGAAGCCGTACTCGGCACCCGTGAAGTGTGCGCCGGGCCAGGGCCGGAACTGCCAGTAGCGCCACAGGAAGCGGGCCAGCCCCGGCGCCGCGTCGCCCTTGTCCAGCGCCTCGCAGTAGGCCTGCAGGGACACGACCGCGACGATGCCGAACATCAGGGGCAGCTGCAGGCGCCAGCAACGACGCAGGGTATGCCGCAGCCGGCCATGGTCGGGCAGTGACAGCCCCAGGGCGATGCCGCTGATGGCGAACAGCAGCGGCATCCGCCAACGGTTCATCGCGATCATCGGCCATTGCAGCCACTCGGCGGTGTAGGCGCTCTTGAGATGGAAATCCCAGCCGGCCACATAGGCCATGGCGGCGTGGTAGGGAATCAACAGCGCAAAGGCGGCGATGCGCAGTGTGTCCAGGTCGTGGCGACGGTGCATGGTTGGCGGTTGTCAGGAGGACGCTGCAGCCTCCGCCTGCCAAGGTCCGGGCGCCAGCGGACGGGGCGCAATGGGCGCAGCGCAGGGGCCAACGGCGGGGGGGCTGGGACCAATGGCGGATGCGTTCCGGTGTGGATGGGCAACAATGGGCGGATGGAAAAGGGATATCCGGCGGTCATCGCCGCTTCTGTCACTGTTGCGCGGCCCCGCGCGATGAATGCCGCCGCGTTCTGGTCTCTGCTGTTCCTGTCCACGGCGGCAGGCAATGTACTGGCGCATGGGATGCGGGCCTGGCGGGACGGGCAGCGGTTCGCCGCGCTGGGCACCTCGATCGAAGAGTTCAGCAGCGCGCTGGCGACCTTGGGCCTGCTGGTCGTGCTGCATGCCGCCACGCGGCGCTGGCCGCTGCATGCCGATACCTGGCGGCGCCGGATCGGCTTCTATGTACTTGGAGGCATTGCCTGGTGGCTGCTGCACGTCAGCGTGATGGTGGTGCTGCGCAAGCTGGCCTTCGCCCTGGTCGGCCAGCACTACACCTATGGTGACTGGCCGGCGCAGTGGTTCTACGAATTCTTCAAGGACGTGCAGACGTACAGCCTGCTGGTGATCGCCGTGCACGCGGTGGCCTGGTTCGGCCGCCAGCGGCAGGGCGAGGCGCACCTGCTGGCCGAGCCCGACGACGGCCCGCCGGTCGAGCCGGTCGAGCGCCCGCAGCACTTCCTGGTGCGCAAGCTGGGCAAGGAGTTCCTGGTGGCGACCGCCGATGTGGAGTACGCGCAGGCCGCCGGCAACTACGTGAACCTGCGGGTGCGTGGCCACGACTATCCGCTGCGGATCACCATGGCGGCGCTGGAACAGCGCTTGGACCCGGCGGTCTTCCTGCGCCCGCACCGCAGCTGGCTGATCCACCGCGACCAGCTGCGCTCGATTGAGCCGCTCGATGGCGGCGAAGCTCTGCTGCACATGGCCGACGGGGCCAGGGTGCCCTGCAGCCGGCGGCAGCTGCCTGCGTTGCGGCAGGCCCTGGCGGGGGTCTGAACGGGCGGGCCCTGGAGCCCGCCCGCGCGGGTTTACTTGGCGTCTTTCTTGATCATGCTGTCGATGCGCGCGGCGCGGGCTTCCGAGCCCGGGTGAGAGGACATCAGGCCGCCCTTGCTGGACAGCTTGCGGAACATGCTGGCCAGCGCGGCAGGATCATGCTTGTGGCGCTTCATGAACTGGTAGCCGTACTCGTCGGCCGCGCTCTCTTCCTTCTGCGAGAACTGCGCGTTGATGAAGCTCTCACCGAGTTCGCCGAGCTGGCCCTGGCTGAGCTGGGTCAGGTTGCCGTTGCCGGACGCCGCCAGGCCATCGCGGCCGGCCGAGGTCAGCAGCGCGGTACGCATCCTGGACTTGCTGTGGCCCAGCTTCACGTGACCGATTTCGTGGCCGATGACACCGCGGATCTCGTCGTCGCTGGCCATGTCCATCAGGCCGGTGTAGACGCGCACGCAGCCATTGGCCATGGCCCAGGCATTGACGTCGGCAGTGCGGTAGACCTTGAAGTTCAGGTTCAGGCCGTCCTCATTGGCCAGGCCCTGGGTGATCTTCGCCAGGCGCTGGGCATAGGGATCGTTGCCGGTCACCACCTGGTTTTCCTGGTCCATGTACGCGCAGGCCTGGTCGGCGGCCTGCGAAACGTCGGCGTCGGACAGGGTCAGCGCCTTGCCGGCCTTCAGGCCGGTGCTGGACAGGCCCTTCAGGTCGATGGCCGAGGCATTGGCGGCCAGCAGGCAGGCGGCCAGGCACAGGGTGGAACGGATGATCGTCATTGAAATGGTGCTCCTTGGGTTGGAATGGTCCGCGTGGCCCCTGTTCCCGCGGCGGTCGGGAAGTCTACCGGGATCGTGTGGCCGGATGTGCAGTAGGCCGGCCAGCCCCCCGGCCTGCCTCGCCGGCGCCCCCCAGGCTGCGGTATCATGCGCAGTCATCTATTTAGTGCATAACCGCCGACATGATCGAACTGAATCCTGTCCGCCAGCGCATCACCGATCTGACTGATCGCGTGGTGTCGCTCAGGGGGTATCTTTGACTACGACGCCAAGAAAGAGCGTCTTGAAGAAGTAACGCGGGAGCTGGAAAGCCCCGACGTCTGGAACAATGCCGAGTACGCGCAGAACCTGGGCCGTGAACGCTCCAGCCTGGAAAAGACCGTGGGCGGCATCGCCTCGGTGCTGGACGGCCTGACCGACGCGACCGAACTGCTGGAACTGGCCGAATCCGAACAGGACGAAGATACCGCTTTGGCCGTGGTCGCCGATCTGGACAAGCACCAGGCGCACGTGGAAAAGCTGGAGTTCCAGCGCATGTTCTCCGGCGAGATGGACAATGCCGCCGCCTTCGTCGACATCCAGGCCGGTGCCGGTGGTACCGAAGCCCAGGACTGGGCGGAAATCCTGCTGCGCATGTACCTGCGCTGGTGCGAATCGCGCGGCTGGAAGACCGAGCTGATGGAAGTCTCCGGTGGCGATGTCGCCGGCATCAAGTCGGCCACGCTGCGCGTGGAAGGCGATTACGCCTATGGCTGGCTGAAGACCGAAACCGGCGTGCACCGCCTGGTGCGCAAGTCGCCGTTCGATTCGGACAATCGCCGCCACACCAGCTTCACCTCGGTATTCGTGTCGCCGGAAATCGATGACAACATCGACATCACCATCAACCCGGCCGACCTGCGGACCGACGTGTACCGTTCGTCCGGTGCCGGTGGCCAGCACGTGAACAAGACCGAGTCGGCGGTGCGTATCACCCACATCCCGACCAACATCGTCGTGGCCTGCCAGACCGGCCGCAGCCAGCACCAGAACCGCGACAACGCGATGAAGATGCTGGCCGCCAAGCTGTATGAGCTGGAGATCCAGAAGCGCAACGCCGAGAAGGACGCCGTGGAAGCCACCAAGTCCGATATCGGCTGGGGCAGCCAGATCCGCAACTACGTGCTCGACCAGAGCCGCATCAAGGATCTGCGCACCGGCATCGAGCGCTCGGACACGCAGAAGGTGCTCGACGGCGACCTGGACGAGTTCGTCGAGGCCAGCCTGAAGGCGGGCCTGGCGGTGGGTTCCAAGCGCAGCGATGCCTGATTCCCGCGCCTGCGCGGATATCATCGCCCTTGTGCGCAACGCCGGGGGCGGCTGAACCGGCTTTCTGTAGAGCCAAGCCATGCTTGGCTGCTTTTCGCGGACTGGCAGAACAACGGGTGCGGCGGTAGCGATGATGCGCAGCGAGAGTGAACGAAAGGAACTCGGCGGCTTCCTGAAAGCCTGCCGCGCCCGTGTCGACCCCGCCACGCTCGGCCTGCCGGCCGGGCGCAGGCGCACCGCGGGGCTGAAGCGCGAGGAAGTGGCGCTGGCCATCGGCGTCAGTGTCAGCTGGTACACCTGGATCGAACAGGGCCGCGAAGTGCGTGCCTCGCCGGAAGTGCTGGAGCGCCTGGCCAAGGTGCTGCGCCTGAGCGGTGACGAGCGCGCCTACGCCTTTGCGCTGTCCGGATATGGCGTGCCGCTGGAATCGCCGGACGAGAGCGTCACCGACGGCCTGCGCCAGCTGGTGCAGGCGATGCAGCCGATCCCGGCCTATGTGCGCAACACCCGGTTCGACATCCTGGCGTGGAACGCGGCCATTGCCGACCTCTTCGTGGATTACAGCCAGTTTCCACCGCATGAGCGCAACACGTTGCGGCTGATGTTCCTGTATCCGCCGTACCGCACGCTCATTCTCAACTGGGAAGAGATGACCCGCGGCCTGCTGGCCGGGTTCCGTGCGGCGATGGCGCAGGCCCCGGACAAGGCGCCGTTCCTGGCGCTGGTCGAGGACCTTGCTGCACATAGTGATGAGTTCCGGCTGTGGTGGCCGGAGCATGACGTGCGTCGTTTCGATGAGGGAGCGAAGAAGCTGGACCATCCGACGCGGGGTCTGCTGGACCTGCAGTACGTGGCGCTGGTGCCGGAGAGCCGGCATGACCTCTCGCTGGTGACTTACCTCCCGCGGAAGTAGGGGGTTGTTAGGCAGGGCTTGCAGCCCTGCACCTGCTGACGGCAACGGCAACGGCAACGGCAACGGCAAAAGCCTGCATTCCGTGGGATGGCGGGGCACTGTGGCTTTGCGGGGACGGCGCAAGTACGTCCATGTAGCCTTGGTCGCCGCATCCATGCGGCTCACACCCCGCAAACCCACAGTGCCCCGCCTTCGACAGTTGGCTGGCGCCTGTTGGTGGGTGCCGACCGTTGGTCGGCACATTTGTCGGATATCGAATGAATTCATCCACGCATGGCGTGGCTCTACTGTGTCGGCTTCGAGAGGCTGTTGGTAGGTGTCGACCTTGGTCGACACGATTTTTCTGTCAGATATCGAATGAATTCATCCGTGTCGACCAAGGTCGACACCTACCAGAGCAGAATGCCGTCCCCACAGCCGCGGGAAACTGTCGAAGGCGGGGTGGGTCCGGTGGCAGGGGCGTGAGCCGCATGGATGCGGCGACCGAGCTTACAGGGACGTACTTGCAGCGTCCCCTGCCACCGGACCCACCCCGCCAACCCTCGGATCGCAAGCTTTTGACGTTGACGTTGACGTCAAGCAGGTGCAGGGCTGCAAGCCCTGCCACACCAACCCCACCTACCACCATTGGCCTACACATCCCAGGCCCATTCCACTGCAATAATGTCCGCCAGGGGCGACGCGCAACGGGCGCGGGCGTGAGCAGGAACAGGATCCAGCGTGGTCGTCAGGCAGTGGCGTTACGGAACGGGGGCGGTGCTGATCGCGCTTTTGATGGTGCTGGCTACGCCGTGGCTGGGCCATGCGCGCACGGTCGAGAACGGCCGCGATTACCTGATGGTCGGCGCCGCCACCGACGAACCCACGCCCCATCGCGCCTGTACCTCGCAGATGCTGTCCGGCGACCGCCAGCAGATCACCGTCGAAGCCCCGCCAGAGGGGTGGTCCGGTGAGCCACAGGCGCTGGATGTGTTCAACGTGTTCGCTGGCGAAGTGCAGCTCAAGCACGGCGACCGCGAGATCTGCGGCAACATGCACGACGCGCGTACCCGCGACTCGCGCTTCCGTGCCGGCATCGGCATTGTTGCTGTCCCGCCTGCCGGCAGCCACGAACCCTTCGTGGTGTCCTGGCAGACCCCGCTGAAGGCGCGCTGGGTGCCGACGCTGCTGCTCGGTGCACCCAGTCCCGTGCAGCAGAACGACACCGCGCGCCTGCTGGTGCGCGCGGCGTGCATCGCCGTCGCCATCGCCTTGGCGCTGTCGGCGCTGATGGCTTTCCTGACCACACGTGACCGCATATTCCTGTTCTACATCGCCGCCACCGTGGTGCTGGTGCTGTGGCAGTCCATCCTCGGCGGCCTCAGCGGCTACCCCGAACCGTGGCTGCCGATCGGCGAACGCGGTCCCTGGTGGCTGCTGGCGCTGACCGCAGCCACTCTGGCTCTGGTGCTGCCTGCGCTGTGGCGGCTCAACGGCGGGGACCGCGTGCTTCCGCGTTCCCGTCTGGCCCAGCTGATGATGCTGTGGGGCCTGATGGGCGTGGCCGTGCTGGTGCCGTGGCTGCAGCGGGAAAGCCTGGCGGTGGTGGCGCGGGTGCTGCAGGCCTGCTTCATCGGCGGTTGCCTGCTGTCGCTGGCCATGGGCGTGTGGGCGCGCGTGCGCGGGGATGCCTGGGCCGTGGCCGGGCTGGCCTCGCTGTCGCCGATGCTGGTGCTGGTGGTGGCCGATGCGACCCGCGCGCAGTGGCTGTTCGAATACCGGGTGGAGGCGCTGCAGCTGGCCGTCACCTGGCTGCTGATGATGGCCGCTTACGCGCTCAACCAGCGCCTGGGGCGGCTGCGCCAGCAGCGCGACGAGATGCGCCAGCTGGCCGAGACCGACATGCTGACCGGCCTGCCCAACCGCCGCGCCGGCCTGCAGCAGCTGGACCAGCAGCTGCGGCGGATGCAGCGGGAAGGCGGCACCCTGGTGATCGGCTTCCTCGACATCGACCTGTTCAAGGACATCAACGACCGCCACGGCCACGCGGTCGGGGACCAGGTGCTGGTGGCCGTGGCCCAGGCCCTGCGTGCGGCCGTGCGGCACCAGGACGAGGTGGTACGCATGGGCGGGGAGGAGTTCCTGCTGCTGCTGCCGGGTATGCCGCGAGACCTCGCCGCCAGCCGCCTGGAGCAGCTCCGCCAGCGCATCACCGACGTCTGCCGGGACCTGCAGGTGCCAGGCCTGGAGGTGACGGCCAGCATCGGCCTGGCGCAGTGGCGGCCGGGCGAGGATGACCTGGCCGCGCTGCTGCGGCGGGCCGACCATGCCATGTACGTGGCCAAGCGCAGCGGTCGCAACCGGGTATTTGACGGCGAGACCGTCGATCCGTTGCTGCCGGCGTGACCCGGTCGGGGCGGGATGGCCGATAATAGGGCGATGACCACCCGACTCAACAAATACATCGCCGAAACCGGCTTCTGCTCCCGCCGCGAGGCCGATCGCCTGATCGCCGCCCGCCGGGTCACCGTCAACGGCCACCCGGGCGGTACCGGCGCGGTGGTCGGCGAGGGCGATACCGTCCTGGTCGACGGCCAGCCGTTGCAGGTGCGCGTGGCCCGCAAGCCCGGCGCCCGCCGCCACGTCTACATCGTGCTGAACAAGCCGGTGGGCGTGACCTGCACCACCGAAAGCTCGGTCAAGGGCAACATCGTCGACTTCGTCGGCCACGAACAGCGCATCTTCCCGATCGGTCGCCTGGACAAGGATTCCGAGGGCCTGATCCTGATGACCAGCAACGGCGACATCGTCAACCAGATCCTGCGGGCTGAGAACGGCCATCAGAAGGAGTACCTGGTGGCGGTCAACAAGCCGGTCACCGACGAGTTCCTGCGTGGCATGGCCCGCGGCGTGCGCATCCACGACCAGATGACCCTGCCGTGCCGCACCTCGCGCATCGCCAAGTTTGGTTTCCGCATCACCCTCGAGCAGGGCCTGAACCGGCAGATCCGCCTGATGGCGGCGGCCTTCGGCTACCGCGTCACCCAGCTGCGCCGCGTGCGCATCGACAACATCAAGATCGGGGCGCTGAAGCCGGGCCAGTGGCGCAACCTGACCGAGCAGGAACTGCACGGGCTGCTGCCGAAGCAGCAGGACTGGTAACGCGCATCTGTAGAGCCGAGCCCACGCTCGGCTGGTGGACTTCCGCTAGACTCGACAGTGACCTGCCGGAACGTGACGCTGCATGATCAAGCCCGACAAGCCTGCAGACGAAGCCCTCCGCCTGCAGGCGCTGTACCGCTACCGCATCCTCGACTCGGAGCGCGAGAAATCCTTCGATGACCTGGTCGTCATCGCCAAGGCGGTGTGCGGCACGACGATGGCCGCCGTTACTCTGATCGACGTTGAACGGCAGTGGTTCAAGTCGGTCCAGGGCATCGATGCCGCTGAGAACCTGCGCAGCGAATCGATGTGCGGCCACGCCATCCTGCAGCCGCGCGAGATCATGGTGGTCGAGGATGCGCAGCAGGATGTCCGCTTCCACGACAACCCGGTGGTGACCGGCGACCCGCACGTGCGCTTCTACGCCGGTGCGCCGCTGTTGAGCAGCGACGGCCTGCCGCTGGGCACCTTGTGCGTGTTCGACCCGAATCCGCAGCACCTCGCGCCGGACAAGGCCGAGGCGCTGGCCGCTCTCTCGCGCCAGGTCATGCTGGTGATGGAGCTGCGCCGCTTCGCGCTGGATATCCAGAACCACATGGTGCAGCGTGATGACTACGAGCGCCTGCTGTCGGAGTACCACGACGTGCTGCTGGCGCAGAACGCCGACCTGACCGAGCAGAGCCGCACCGATGCGCTGACCGGCCTGCCGAACCGGCGTGCGATGGCCGCCGCGCTGCAGGATGCGGTGGTCAGTGCCGATGGGCAGCCACGACAGACCTGCGTGGCCCTTATCGATATCGACCATTTCAAGCACATCAACGACTTCCAGGGCCATGCCACTGGCGACCGCGTGCTGGCCGAACTGGGCGCGCTGCTGCGTTCACACTTTGCCGGCCGCGGTCTGGCCGCGCGCTATGGCGGCGAGGAATTCGTGGCGTTGATGCCGGATGTGGACCTGCGCACGGCCGAGCTGCAATGCGAGTCCCTGCGCATGGCCGTGGCCGACCTTCCGCTGGGCTTCCCGGTAGCGGTCAGCATCGGCGTGGCCCAGCACCGGGCAGACGAGAGCACCGACCAGGCCTTGGCTCGCGCCGATGCCGCGTTGTATCGCGCCAAGGGAAACGGCCGCAACCGGGTGGAACTGGCGCCGTAGAGTCGATCTTGCTCGACTGCTTCTGCTTTTCTGTAGAGCCGAGCCATGCTCGGCTGCGTCTGCTTCCCAGTAGAGCCGAGCCATGCTTGGCTGCGTCTGCTTCCCAGTAGAGCCGAGCCATGCTCGGCTGCGTCTGCTTCCCAGTAGAGCCAAGCCACGCTTGGCTGCGTCTGCTTCCCAGTAGAGCCAAGCCACGCTTGGCTGCGTCTGCTTCCCAGGT
>NZ_JBNNHG010000072.1:11039-17498 GCF_050268705.1 Stenotrophomonas sp. NPDC077659
CAGTAGAGCCAAGCCATGCTCGGCTGCGTCTGCTTCCCAGTAGAGCCAAGCCATGCTTGGCTGATTTTCGCGGAGAGCAGTCGAGCACGGCTCGACTCTACAAAATCGCCTCAATCAGCGATGTTGCGCACCTCGGCGGTGCCCAGGATTTCCGGATGCTGCAGGGGCTTGCGGCGGTTCAGCAGCGGGTGCAGGAACACCGCACCGACGATGATCGCCACGCCCAGGTAGAACCACGGCGTCACTTCGCGCTGCTCGCGCAGCAGCACCACCGCCAGCAGCACGGCGTACACCGGTTCCAGGTTGGTCACCAGCTGTACGGTGTAGGCACTGAGATGGCGCAGGGCCACCAGGGCCAGCGCGAACGGCAGCAAGGTGCAGGCACCTGCCAGCACCAGCAGCAGGATGCCGTCGTGCAGGTTGGGTACCACCCACAGCGGGCTGGCCAGCGCCGGCAGCAGGTAGGGCATCAGCGGGGCCAGCAGCGTCAGGGTCAGGGTGCCAGCGCCCAGTTCCAGCGCGGTGACCGTCAACGGGTCGGCGTGGCTGACCATGCGCTTGTTGAGCGACCCGAACACGGCAACCAGCAAGGCCGACAGCGCGCCGATCAGTACGCCCAGGCGCATGCCATCGGGCACGCCGCCCACCACCAGGGCCACACCGGGCAGTACCGCCAGGCCGAAGGCCAGCTCGCGCAGCTGGAACGGCCGCTTGGCCACCCAGGGTTCGATGATGGAGGTGAACACCGGCGCCAGCGCGATGCAGGTGGCCGCCACAGAAGCATTGGCCAGCTTTACAGCGCCGTAGAACGTGAGCCAGTGCAGGGCGACCAGCGCACCGATGCCGGCATAGCCGGCCACCAGCCGCAGGGGCAGGGTGCGCAGCCCGCGCCAGACCCGTGGCAGCACGGCCAGCATCACCACCACCAGCAGCATGCGCCACCACACCAGCGGCAGGGCGGGCAGGGTGATCAGCTTGCCGAGGATGGCAGTGACGCCCCACAGCAGGACACAGAAGTGGATCTGCCACAGCGCTTTGCGGGTGTCGGGTGTGCTCATCCGCCTATTGTGAGGCAAGGCGGACGCTGCAGGGCTACCCGCCAGTGGAAATGCCGGCGTGGTCGACCCGCCGCTGCAGGGCCATCGCTGCGGCCGGGTTTCGTGCTTTGCCCGCGCCGATGCACAGCAGGTAGACCTCGCGCGGCTGCGGCGCAGCAGGCTGGGCCAGGCAGGGCAGGTCGTGCACCGGTTCGCCCTGCGACCAGCGCCGCGCCCGTTCGGCCCAGCGCAGCAACTGCGGGCGTGGCAGGCCGTCGCGCAGTCGCGCTTGGCTGCGCTTGATGCGGGCGTAGACGAAGCCGGCGCTGACATCGCCGTGCAACGGCGCTTCGTCGCTGTCCTCGATGACCAGGGCCACACCATGGCGGCGAGCGGCGGCGACCAGCTCAGGTCCATGCACCTGTGCATTGCGCACTTCCAGCGCATGCTGCAGCGGCACGCCCTGCAGGGTCTGCGGCAGCGCGGCCATCAGCGCTTCCAACGCCTCCGCATCGGCAGGGTGCCTGGGGTCGAACTGCCACAGCAGCGGACCCAGCCGGTCACCCAATGCCAGCGCGGCCTGTAGAAAGGGGACGGCCGCCTCGGCGGTGGACGACAGATCGCGGCGCTGCACCAGGTAGCGCGGCGCCTTCATCGAGAAGCGAAACCCCGCCGGTGTCCTCGCGGCCCACTGCGCGCACTGCGATTCGGTAGGCGTGCGGTAGAACATGCCATTGATCTCGATGCAGCGCAGGGCATGGCTGGCGTGGGCCAGTTCCTCGCGCTGCGGCAGGCCGGCGGGGTAGAACACGCCGCCGCGCCACGCGGGAAACACCCAGCCGCCGATGCCGCAACGGATCGCCGCAGGCTTCACTGGCCGTGGTCCGCGCGCCACGGATCGTAGCTGCCGAACCACCACAGGTAGCCTTCCGGATCGGCGCAGGCGTAGCCCCGTCCGCCGTAATCCTGGTCGGCGATGTCGATGACGATGCGTGCGCCGGCCGCTTTGGCACGCGCGTAGTGGGCGTCGGCGTCGGCAACGATCACGCAGGCACTCTGGGTCTGCCGACCACCGACTTCGTCGGGCATCACCGCCAGCTTCGACCATTCGCCGCTGTTGCTGGCCGAGCCGAGCATGACCATGCCGCCGCCGAATACCAGCTGCGCATGGAACACCGTATCGCCATCGGCATACACGGCCTGGGCATGGAAGCCGAAGGCGCGCTGCAGCCAGTCGATGGCGGCCAGCGCATCGCGGTAGCGCAGGCACGGAATGATGGTGGAACCGGTGCTGGATGGATCGCTGTGGGCCATGACACCCCTCCTATGGCACAGGGCAGCATTGGCCGCTGGCCGTTACCATCGCGCGAAACCCCGGTGACGGCCTGCACATGAACGCCACCCCCGTTCGGAGATGGTGCTGGATGAACAACTGGATTGGAGGCGCCGTGCTGCTTGCCTGCGCAACGATGGCGAATACGGCTGCCGCCGCGCCCACCCCGGCGCAGCTGCAGGATCTGGATGCCACGGTCGAGCGTGTGCGTGCGCAGTTCGACGTGCCCGGCGTGTCCGTGGCCGTGGTCAAGGATGGCCAGATCGTGCTGGAACGCGGCTGGGGCGTGCGCGAGCTGGGCAAGCCGGCGCCGGTGCAGGCCGACACCCTGTTCGCCATCGCCTCCAACACCAAGGCCTTCACCGCCACCGCGCTGAACCTGCTGGCCGAGGACGGCAAGCTGAAGATGGACGACAAGGTGATCGATCATCTGCCGTCGTTCCGCATGTCCGATCCCTTCGTGACCGGGCAGATGACGATCCGCGACCTGCTGTCGCACCGCAGCGGCCTTGGCCTGGGCGCCGGTGACCTGCTGTTCTGGCCAACCACCTCCTACAGCAATGCCGAGGTGGTGCAGCGGCTGGGCCAGGTGCCGCTGAAGGGCGGCTTCCGCGAGCGCTATGCCTACGACAACATCCTCTATGCGGTCGCCCAGCAGGTGATCGAAAAAGTGTCGGGCATGAGCTACCAGCAGTTCCTGCAGACGCGCATCTTCGACAAGGTGGGCATGGCCGGCACGCGCTACAACGCCGACCACCTGCAGGCCGGTGACACTGTGGCGGTCGGCCACGCCAAGTACGATTTCAAGGATCTGCGCACCGTCGCGCCGTTGACCTGGTCGAACAATGCCGGTGCCGGCGGCATCTATTCCAGCGCGCATGACATGGCCCGCTGGATGCAGGTGCAGCTGGCCGAGGGCAAGCTGGCCGATGGCACGCCACTGTTCAGTGCCAAGACCCAGAAGGAGATGTGGCAGATGATCACGCCGCAGGCCATCGCCGCACCGAGTGTGCCCGAGCTGGAGCCGGCGCGAGCCAACTTTGCCGGTTATGGCGAAGGCTGGAGCCTGAGCGACTACCGTGGGCAGAAGCTGGTCTGGCACACCGGCGGCTGGCCGGGCATGGTGTCGCGCCTGACCCTGGTGCCGGGTCAGCAGCTGGGCGTGGTGGTGCTGACCAACCAGGAATCCGGTGCGGCGTTCAACGCCATCACCCTGAGCGTGCTTGATGCCTACCTGGGCGGCGAGAAGCATGACTGGGTCGACGCCTACGCCAAGGGCGTGGCCAAGGGCCAGGACAAGGCCGATGAAGCCTGGGCCAGGCACCAGGCCGCGCGCGCCAAGGGCAGCATGCCGTCGCTGCCGCTGGCCGCCTATGCCGCCACCTACCGCGACCGCTGGTATGGCGACATGGTGGTGTCGGCCGAAGGCAAGGGCCTGCGCCTGCGCTTTGCCAGCACCGCGCAGCTGAGCGGCCGCCTGGAGCACTGGCAGCACGACACCTTCATCGTGCGCTGGGATGACCGCTCGCTCAATGCCGATGCGTTCGTGAACTTCAGCCTGGACCCGGATGGCAAGGTGCGCGAGGTGCGCATGCAGTCGGTCTCGGACCTGACCGATTTCAGCTTCGATTTCCAGGACCTGCTGTTCACCCCCGTCACACCATAACGGTAGTGCCGGCCGCGGGCCGGCAATCATCGCGAGGTTGCCGGCCAGCGGCCGGCACTACCTGGAACACAGGGCACACACCGGCCATGGGATAATCGCCGTGCTGATCTGGCGAGGGAAGGTGATGTTCCGTTGGTTTGAATCCCTGATTCCGGTGTTCCCGCCCGTGGACGGCCGCATGCCACCACAGAAGGTGCTGCCGTTCTACCTGCACTACCTGCGCCCGGTGTGGCCGGTACTGCTGGCCACTCTCATCGCCGGCCTGCTGCTGGCGCTGGTGGAAGTGGCGATGTTCGACTACCTGGGCCGCATCGTGGACATGGTCGCCGAGCAGCCCGGCGCCGGTTTCTTCCAGCGCCACGCCAACGAACTGGGCTGGATGCTGTTCATCACGGTCATCGCCCGGCCGATCCTGGTCGGCCTGCACAACCTGCTGGTCAACCAGGCCATCGTGCCGGGCCTGAGCAACCGTTCGCGCTGGCTGATGCACAACTACGTGGTGCGGCAGAGCCTGAGCTTCTTCCAGAACGATTTCGCCGGCAGCGTCGCCAACCGGGTGATGCAGACCGGCACCTCGCTGCGCGAATCGGCCGTGCAGATGGTCGATTCGCTCTGGTACATCGTGGTCTACACCGGCACCGCGCTGTACCTGTTCGCGCAGGCCGACTGGCGCTTGATGGTGCCGCTGATCCTGTGGCTGCTGGCCTATGCTGTGATCCTGGCGTACTTCGTCCCGCGCGCGAAGGAACGCGCTTGGATCGCATCGGAGGCGCGTTCCAAGGCGATGGGGCGCATTGTCGATGGCTACACCAACATCCCCACGCTGAAACTGTTCGCCCATGGTGGCCGTGAACAGGCTTACGTGGCCGAGTCGATCCAGGAACTGGCGGTCAAGCACCGCGCGCAGACCCGCATCACCACCGGCATGGACCTGACCATCGCCATCGTCAACGGTTTCCTGATCGCCGGCACCTGCGGCCTGGCGCTGTGGCTGTGGAACGGCGGCCATATCACCGTGGGCGCGATCACCCTGGCCACCGGCCTGGTCATCCGCATCCACAACATGTCCGGCTGGATCATGTGGACCATCAACGGCATCTTCGAGGACATCGGCACGGTGCAGGATGGCATCACCACCATCGCCCAGCCGCTGACCGTGCAGGATCGTGAGGACGCCGTGCCGCTGCAGGTCAGCCAGGGCGGCGTGCACTTCCAGGACATCCATTTCCACTACGGCAAGAAGGGCGGGGTGATCGCCGGCCTGGACCTGGTGGTGAAGCCAGGCGAGAAGATCGGCCTGGTGGGTCCGTCCGGCGCCGGCAAGTCGACCCTGGTCAACATCCTGCTGCGCCTGTACGACCTGGAAAGCGGTCGCATCCTGATCGACGGGCAGGACATCGCCCATGTCACCCAGGAAAGCCTGCGCCAGCAGATCGGCGTGGTCACCCAGGACACTTCGCTGCTGCATCGCTCGATCCGCGACAACCTCCTGTACGGCCGCCCCGATGCCACCGACGGGCAGTTGCGTGCGGCCGTGGCCAAGGCGCGTGCCGAGGCCTTCATCGACACGCTGGTGGACGGTCAGGGCCGTCGTGGCTATGACGCGCATGTCGGCGAGCGTGGCGTGAAGCTGTCCGGTGGCCAGCGCCAGCGCATCGCCATCGCCCGGGTGCTGCTGAAGGACGCACCGATCCTGGTGCTGGACGAGGCCACCTCGGCGCTGGATTCTGAAGTGGAAGCGGCGATCCAGGACAGCCTGGACGAGTTGATGGGCGGCAAGACGGTCATTGCGATCGCGCACCGCCTGTCGACCATTGCGCGCATGGACCGGTTGGTGGTGATGGACCAGGGCCGCATCGCCGAGACCGGCACCCATGCCGAATTGATCGCCGCCGGTGGCCTGTATGCGCGGCTGTGGGCGCGTCAGACCGGTGGGTTTGTCGCGGCCGATCAATGATTGCTTCGGGGTCGGATCTTCAGGTGGTGGAGGGCGTGGTCGTACTGGGTAGCAGCGCCGCTGCTCAAGCGCCTGCTGTATCGTGCGGTGAATTGAACGCCATCCACGCATGGCGTGGATCTACTGGCAAACGGAGAACATCCACGCCATGCGTGGATGGCAATAGAGCCACACCATGCGTGCCGTGGATCCACGCCATGCGTGGATGGCAATAGCAGGCTGCTGAAATACCAGTCGCCACGCGAGGCGCCACAGTCAACATTTTCCACCGCATGTCGGACCTGGTGAAAAATTGACCATGCAGGCACAAATGCATGGCCTCCAGCGCCTGATTCGACCTGATTGCAGGCCTTTTCATACCGTTTCCCCGGCCTGTAGGCACACCTGCCCCAAGCTGCGCATGCGCACCAGGTTGTAGGCGGTCATGTTCAGCATGAACAGTTGATCCACCTTCTCCAGCCCCCGC
>NZ_JBNNHG010000073.1:0-13272 GCF_050268705.1 Stenotrophomonas sp. NPDC077659
CTTCACCCATTGTTTTGCGTTTTCCTCGTTGTTGGGGGCGCGGTCCCTTTTTTTCCCTTTCAATACCCCGGTGTCGGCCCGCCCCGCCGCCCCCACTACCGGGGATTCTTCAGAGGATCCCTAGTACCGCGCGCGCTTCGGTTTGCTTCTCGTGATCAGACATCCGTATCCTCCAGGGTGTGCGCGGTGGTCAGGGATAGACCTGTTTCTCGCCGTCGGAATGCACAACGACCACGCGTGATCCGTCGTACGGGAGGTGCACTTCCGCCTGCCACGCGTCATCCAGTGGGATCACCGATCTGGCCATGGGTTCGCAGGGGGCACCCACTGCGCAGCGTCCAATGACCACGCGCAATGTGTCGCCGACGCGCTCGTAATCCACGCCGCCGGAGTAATGGCTGCTTTCAGGCTGGACCTTGTAACGCAGGGCGATCCCGGTTGCTGCGTACTTCTGGACGCTGATGGGCTCGACCATCGATTGCGGATAAACCGGATTCATCCTTGTTCCTGAGCATGCGGGAAGGGCGATGACGAAAAGCGCTGCCATTGCCAATGCTTTGAATGCAGGTTGGCGTGGCTTCCTGAGTGACATGTCCACAACGGGCCCTTTGTGTCCATCCATGAGCTGCGATCCTGTCATGTTGTGCATTTCAAGTACAGGTGCTCAGGAGATGTATTGGCCGATGGAACATCGAGCGTTGTGATGCCCGCGATTTCCCAATGGCGGGCTGTATCAAGGCTGGATCGGGCCCGGATTGATCGTCAGGCCCATGATTTCCCGGGTTCGTTCAATGGTCATGTCGTTCCAGCGCCATCATTTCAAACAATTCTGATGGTGTGCGGCTCTGGTTCCCAGTTAGCGTTCTCTCTCTTTGCAGGGAGCAACTGGAACATGAATAGCAGAGACGATGTGGTCATCCGTTTGCATCATATCCTCATGTCCGCCGGCACTGGCACGGCAAAGCAGCTGGAAGCGGTGCGTGCGCTCGGGCGAGCGGGTGGTCCTAAGGCCGCGTTGTTGATCCAGGAGGTCTATCAGGACCCTTTCAGCGGGTCAGCGCTGCAACTGGCCTGTGTAGCGGCGCTGGGCGAGGCTGCGCGCGGCTGCAGGGACGGCGCAGACGGCGGCGGCTGAGTGCCGCCCGGTCCGACCGGCATGCCGTTGCCGGAAGCATCATCCCGCCGCAACGCGGCCGCGCTATGCTGCGCGCCTGCCGTCCACTGCCGCCGCGATGAAGCTCGCCATCCTGTCCCGCAACAGCTCGCTGTATTCCACCCGCCGGCTGGTTGAAGCCGCGCGTGCACGCGGCCATACCGTGCGCATCCTCGACCCGCTGCGCTGCTATATGCGCATCGCCGCCGACGGCTTTTCCATGCACTACAAGGGTCGGCCGATGACCGGCGTGGATGCGGTCATTCCCCGCATCGGCGCCTCGGTCACCCGTTACGGCACCGCCGTGCTGCGCCAGTTCGAACTGATGGGCGCGCGTACTCCCAACCCCTCCGATGCGATCCTGCGCTCGCGCGACAAGCTGCGCGCGCACCAGTTGCTGGCGGCCAAGGGCATCGACATGCCGGTCACGGTGTTCGGCGACAACCCGGATGACACGGTCGACCTGCTGTCCATGCTCGGTCCGCCGCCGCACGTGGTGAAGCTCAACGAGGGCACCCAGGGCCGCGGCGTCATCCTCACCGAAAAGGCCAGCGCCTCGCGCGGCATTGTCGAGGCCCTGCGAGGCCTGTACGCCAATTTCCTCATGCAGGAATTCATCGGCGAGGCCAAGGGGGCCGACCTGCGCTGCTTCGTGGTGGGTGACCAGGTCGTGGCGTCCATGCAGCGCCAGGCCCCGGAAGGTGATTTCCGCTCCAATCTGCATGCCGGTGGCACCGCGGTGGCGGCCAAGGCCAGCCGGGCTGAACAGCAGGTGGCGGTGCGCTCGGCCAAGGCCCTGGGCCTGTCGGTCTGTGGGGTCGATCTGATCCGGTCCGAGCGCGGGCCGCTTGTGCTGGAGGTCAACTCCACCCCCGGCCTGGAAGGCATTGAAGCGGCATGCAGCGTGGATGTGGCCGAGCGCATCATTGCGCATGTCGAGAAGATTAAAAAGCTTTGAATATCAGTAGCTTGTAATTTTTCTGAGTATTGCTGGCGAGGTTTAACAAGCCTTTAATCGGTTCCGGCGTAGGCTTCAGTCAACCGCAGCTCTGCCTCTCAGCAGGATCGGTAATCGGGATACGACTTCAGGCCCAGGCGGGTAGACCGCCTGGGCCTCTTTTTATTGCCCGTCGCCAGCGGCGGCAGCCCGTGCCAAGGGTCCCTTGTGACGGCGCGCGGTGCCTCGTAGAGTTGGGCCTTCGTTCCGGGATGGATCGGGAGGTTGGCGATGTACCGCATCACGATGATGGTGTTGTTGCTGGGCCTGTCTGCAGCCGTTCAGGCTGCATCGGAAAAGCCTCTGGTCCAGATGGACATGCAGGGCCCGGTGGCCGAACAGGTCCGCCAGGTCGAAAAGGCGCTGAACAACGGGGAGTATGCCGAGATTTCAGCCGACGACCGCGCCCAGGTGCAGCAGTCGCTGGAGCGCATCACCCAGCGTATGGGTGAGCACAGGACCGCGCAGGAACTGCCCGCCGCGGTGCAGAACGAGCTCTTCAACGATCAGGAGCGGATCAATATACTTCTCAGCCGGGCCCATGCCGACAGCCGGTTGATCTGCCAGTACACGCGCACCACCGGCAGCAACATGCCCAAGAGCCGCTGCCTGACCGTGGCCGAGCGCCGTCGGATCGAGGAAAAGGGCAAGGCGCTGCTCAACGACGAGCGCAGCTACAAGACGCTCTCACCGCCGCCGGCAGGGCGCTGATCCACCGCCATCGGTCACCCTGCCGGTGGTCCCTTGCCGGTGCATCTGCCGCTCCGTACAGTGGCGCACTCTTCATGGATGATGGAAAGGAAAACCATGCAACGCATGACCTCGTTTGCCCTCGCGCTGTCCATGGGATTGGCGCTGGCGTCCACCGCCCAGGCCAAGGATGACAACGACGCCGATGTGACGTTCGATGCCACGCTGCCGGTTGCCGCGCAGGTGGGCGCCATCGAAAAGGCGCTCGGTTCCGAGCATTACAGTGAGATCAGCAAGGACGACAAGGCCGCCGTGCAGCAGGCCCTGGACCGCATCCAGACCCGGCTGGGCGACCAGGACCGGGTGGACGCACTGGAACCGCAGGACCGTGCGGAAGTTCTCAAGGACCAGGACGTGGTCAACAGCCTCCTGGCCCGGGCCAGGGCCGACAGCCGGGTCAGCTGCCGCCGCGAGCGCCTGACCGGCAGCAACATGGCCCAGCGCGTGTGCATGACCACGGCCCAGCGGCGCAGGGCCGAAGAAGCCAGCCGCAAGGCCATGGAAGACAGCAGCCGCTCCGGTGGTGGCCGGCCCTGACTGCATTGCCCGATCTTCCGTACGAAATGTTAAGAATGGAACCTGTATCGTTCAGCGGGTAGACGTCACGTCCACCTGCCCGGGTGCATCCTCAGCCGGCGGGCTTGGCATCCCCCGACGACCCTTCAAGACCCAGAGGTCCCAGTGCGTATTCTCGTAATCGAAGACAACAGCGACATCGCAGCCAACCTTGGCGATTACCTCGAGGACCGTGGGCACACGGTGGACTTCGCTGCTGACGGGGTGACCGGCCTGCATCTGGCGGTGGTGCACGAGTTTGACGCCATCGTGCTGGATCTCAACCTGCCGGGCATGGACGGCATCGAGGTCTGCCGCAAGCTTCGCAATGAAGCACGCAAGCAGACCCCGGTGCTCATGCTCACCGCGCGCGACTCGCTGGACAACAAGCTGGCCGGTTTCGATTCGGGCGCCGACGATTACCTGATCAAGCCGTTCGCGCTGCAGGAAGTGGAAGTGCGCCTCAACGCCCTGTCGCGCCGCGGCAAGGGCGTGCAGACCCGCGTGCTGGAAACCGGCGATCTGGAATACAACCTGGACACGCTGGAAGTGCGCCGCCAGGGCAAGCTGCTGCAGCTCAACCCGACCGCGCTGAAGATCCTGCAGGCGCTGATGGAAGCCGCTCCGGCAGTGGTCACCCGGCAGGAACTGGAAACCCGCGTGTGGGGTGAAGAGCTGCCCGATTCGGATTCCCTGCGTGTCCACATCCATGGCCTGCGCGCAGTGGTCGACAAGCCGTTTGAAGTGCCGCTGATCCAGACCCGCCATGGCATCGGATACCGCATCGCAACCCCGGAAGCCTGATTCGGTGGCAACCCGGGGGGATCGTCGGCGCACGCCCTATCGGCGGCGCCTGCGCAGTCGCATCATTGTCTCGTTCGTATTGTTGGGCTTCTGCCTGACAACATTGTTTGCGTTCGCCACCAACTGGGCCCGCATGCGCGTGGAAACCCAGCTGGTGGAAGACGTGATGAACCGCAATATCGACGAGTATGCGCGACGCTATTACGAGGATCCCCAGCGCAGCCCAGACCTGCCGGTGCAGCAGATCCGTGCGTTCGCCTACCCGAAGGACAAGTTCGAGCGGGTGCGCGAGGAGCGGGCACAGTGGGCGGCGTTCAACGATGGCATCCATACGGTCACCGGTGACGAACACGGTGAGCAGTACTCGTACAAGCTGGCCGTGCGCAAGACGCCCGACGCCTGGTTCTTCCTGGCCTACGACATGACCGACAGCGTGCGCGGTGGGCAACAGCTCAACCGCGCGCTGGTGTTGTCGGTGCTGTTCTTCAGCCTGTTGTCGCTGGTGCTGGGCTGGTGGTCGGCCTCGAAGGTGATGAAGCCGGTGTCCGACCTGGCCGCACGGCTGCGCGCCTACCGCGGTGGCACCAGTGATCCCGAGCCGCTGGCACCGCGCTTCCCCGATGACGAAGTGGGCCAGTTGGCGCAGGCGCTGGATGACTATTCTTCGCGCCTGACCGAGGTGGTGCAGCGTGACCGTGAGTTCAATGCCGACGTCAGCCACGAACTGCGCACGCCGCTGGCGGTCATCCGTGGCGCGACCGAGCTGCTGCTGACCCGCCCGGGGCTGGATGAGAAAGTGCTGCAGCGCCTGCAGCGCATCCAGCGTGCCGAACAGCAGTGCAGCGATCTGATCGGTGCCTTGCTGCTGCTGTCGCGCAACGAGCGCGGGCAGGGCACCAGCAACGTGGCGCGCGTGGCCGAGCAGCTGCTGGACGCGCACCGTGCGCAGCTGGGAGGCAAGCCACTGGAGCTGGTGCTGGAAGGCGAGCGCGATCTGGTGATCGACGCCCCCGAGGCGGCGCTGTCGGTGGCGCTGGGCAACCTCATCGGCAATGCGGTGAAGTACTCGCAGGATGGCAGCGTGCGCGTGCACGTCAGTGCCAATGCGGTGTCGGTGACTGATAGTGGCCCGGGCCTGAGCGAAGAAGACGCGGCCAAGCTGTTCCAGCGTGGCTACCGCGGCACCCATGCCGGGCACTCGCAGGGCGGCGGGATCGGTCTGTCGATCGTCAGCCGCCTGTGTGATCTGTACGGGTGGCAGGTCAGCGTCCGTCCCGGTGGGGATCGTGGCGTCATCGCGACGTTGACGTTCTCGCCAAAGCCGCTCTGATCGGGGCATTCACGTATGGCGTGGATCTGCACGTAGCCCCGCTCTGGTAGATGCCAACCTTGGTTGGCAGCAATGCAGTCGAGCGTGGCTGGACTCTACGGTTGCTCTTATCTTTCCACCCCGGTCACGCAGCGCGCCGGAACGCTTCAGTAGAGCCGAGCCCATGCTCGGCTGCATTGTGGTGGGCGAGGACCGTTGGTTCGCATTGCCGTTGCTCTCATCCACGCATGGCGTGGATCTACCGGACCTTCGGGTCGCCGGGAATCGGGGTCGAGGTGCCCAGCGCCTCGATCACATACAGCCGCTTGACCAGCACATACAGCACCACCGTCAATGGTGCGGCCAGCAGCACCCCGGCCGGGCCCAGCAGAGCGCCGATGCCGAACAGCGAGAACAGCAGCAGGGCAGGGGGCAGGTCTACCGCGCGCTGCTGGATGAGCGGCTGCAGCAGGTGCCCCTCCAACTGCTGTACCACCACGAACAGCGCTACCGTGGCCAAGGCGATTTCCGGGCTGACCGTGAAGGCCAGCAGGATGGCCGGCACAGCGGCCAGGATCGGGCCGACGATGGGCACGAAGTCCAGCAGCGCAGTGATGATGCCCAGCCCGAAGGCCACCGGTACGCCCAGCGCCCACAGGCCCAGGCCAGTGAGCAGGCCGACCACGGCCATGGCCAGCAACTGGCCGCCCAGCCAGGCTTTCAGTGCATAGCCGCTGGCGTTCAACGCGTCATCCACTGCCGGGCGCTGCCGCGTCGGCAACAGTTTGAGCAGCCCCGTGCGGTACAGCGTAGGCTGTGCCGCCAGATAGATGCCGCCAATCAGCACCAGGAACAGATCGGCCACGCCGCCGGTTGCCGACATCGCCAGCGCTCCGGCCCGGGCGGCCATGGTCGAAATGCTGGACTGCGCGTTCTGGGTCAGCTCGTGGACGGTAGGACCTGCCGGGCTGTTGGCCAGCCAGGTCTGGAAGTTCTCCCATGCCGCCGGCAACGTCTGCCGCAGCGTGGCCACCTGCGCACCCAACTGCGAGCCGAACAACCACATGGCCAGCCCGAACAGCACCGCCAGCAGCACCACGGTCAGGCCCAAGGCCCAGCCCTCCGACAGTGGCGTGCAGCGCAGCACCAGGCCGACGATCGTGCGCAGCAGGGCCGCCACTACGACCGCCCCGAAGATCAGCAGCATCAGTTGCGACAGTTTCCACAGCAGCAGGCCCAGCGCGATCAATGCCAGGGTAACCACCACGCGGGCGGTGTAGGAACGGAGGGAAGCAGAGGGCACGGGCACTCTCACAGGCAGGCGCAATGACAGGCGCAGGACCATAGCTGGGCGCGTGAGAAGACCGTGTGTGTCTGCGGGGCTACAGTGGCCCCGCGATGCCTGCGTCAGCGCGCAGCCAGTGCCAGATAGCGTGTGTGCAGCGCTTCCACCTGCGCCTGCAGGTCATCGGGATGGCCGTCGTTGACCACCACATCATCCGCCAGTGCCTGGCGCTGCACGCGACTGGCCTGGGCGGCAATCATCTGGTCGGCCAGTGCCGCATCAATGCCGTCGCGCTGCATCAAGCGGGCGTGCTGCACGGCCTCGGGGGCATCGACCAGCAGCACCCGGTCCAGCCACGGGTAGGCCGTGCGGCCGCCGACTTCGGTCAGCAGCGGAATGGCCGCCAGCGCATAGGGGCTGGCCGCCTGTTCGCATTGCTGCTGCATCAACCGGCGGATGGCCGGGTGGGTGATCGCCTCCAGCGCGGTCCGCTCGGCAGGGTCGGCAAACACATGGGCCCGCAGCCGCGCCCGGTCCAGGCTGCCATCGGCCTGCAGCATCTGCGCGCCGAAGCGCTCGGCGATGGCGGCCAGGGCGGGGCTGCCGGTGGCAACCACCGCGCGGGCGGCCAGATCCGCGTCGGCCACCACGATCCCCAGCGCCTCGAAGCGCCGGGTGACTTCGCTCTTGCCGGCGGCGATGCCACCGGTCAGGCCCACCACATAGCGGCTCATGGCGGTGCCGTCAGCGCAGCCCGCTCATGACCAGGTACTGGTTCACCAACGGCTCGCCCCACATGAAGTACAGCCAGCCGGCCAGCGCCAGGTAGGGGCCGAACGGGATCGGCGTGGCCTTGTCGCGGCCGCGGGCATACAGCCACAGCGAGCCGATGACGGCCCCCAGCACCGACGACAGCAGGATGATGGGCAGGATGCCCTTCAGCCCGCACCACGCGCCCAGCGCGGCCAGCAGCTTGGCATCGCCGCCGCCCATGCCGTCGCGGTTCTTGATCAGCTTGTAGGCCTTGGCCACCAGCCACAGGATGAGGAAACCGGCGGCCGCACCGATCAGCGCCGGTTTGGCGGGCATGTACAGGTTGTCCATGCTGCCCACCAGGCCCAGCCACATCAGCGGCAGCGTTATCTGGTCCGGCAGGTACTGGGTGCGCAGGTCGATGCCCGACAGGGCAATCAGGAAGCAGGTCAGCACGATGGCGCCGAAGCCCTGCCAGCCGAAACCGAACTGCCACACGCAGGCCAGCACCATCACTGAGGTGAGCGCCTCCACCAGCGGGTACTGGATGGAGATGGGAGCCTTGCAGTGGCGGCACTTGCCGCCCTGGACGATCCAGCTGAACAGCGGGATGTTCTCGTACCAGGACAACTTGTGCTTGCAGTGCGGGCAGTGCGACGGCTCGACCACGATGCCCGGTGGAGGCGGGTCATAGATGTCCGGCTGCTCCAGGACCTCACGCGCGTCGCGCTTCCACTCCCACATGATCCGCTTGGGCAGACGCAGGATGACCACGTTGAGGAAACTGCCCAGTAGCAGCCCCAGGGCGGCCGCAGCGGGATAGCCGAGGCCGGGATGCTGGTCGAGAAATGCCATTGTTACCTTTAGCCGACGACGGCGCCGAGTTTGAAGATGGGCAGGTACATGCCGATGACCATACCGCCGACGATGGTGCCGATGAAGACCATGATCATCGGTTCCAGCAGGCTGCTCAAGGCATCCACGGCATTGTTGACTTCCTGCTCATAATACTCGGCCACCTTGAACAGCATGGCATCCAGTGCGCCGGCTTCTTCGCCGATGCCGGTCATCTGGACGACCATGTGCGGGAACAGGTTGGTCTGCTTCATGGCCATGTTGACCGGGTAGCCGACCGACACGTCATCGCGAATGCGCAGGACCGCCTCCTCGTAGACCTTGTTGCCAGTCGCGCCAGCGACGATGCCCAGCGCTTCCACCAGCGGCACACCGGCCTTGAAAGTCACCGCCGTGGTACGGGCGAAGCGGGCGATGGCGCTGTTGTTCATGATCTGGCCGATCACCGGCACCTTCAGGATCAACCGATCCATGGTGTGCTGCATCTTAAGGGATCGCTTGTAGGCCATGACAAAACCGACACCGGCGCCGCCCATAATGATCGCTATCAACCACCACCACGAGACCATGAAGCGGGACAGGTTGACGATCAACTGGGTGAAGGCTGGCAGTTCCGCGCCGAAGCTCTTGAACACGTCTTCAAACTGCGGAACGACAAAGATCAGCAGGATGGCGGAGACCAGCAATGCTACTACCACGACCATCGCTGGATAGAAGAGCGCCTTCTTGATCTTGCCCTTCAATGCTTCGATGTTCTCCTTGTACGTGGCCACCGTATCCAGAACGGTTTCAAGTACGCCGGCGCCTTCACCAGCGCGCACAAGATTGCGATACAACTCGTCAAACTGTACCGGGTACTTGCTGACGGCCTCGTACAGCGACGAACCACCCTCGATATCGGTGCGGATACCGTCGACCATCTTCTTCATGCGCGGGTTCTTATGACCGCTACCAATGATGTCCAGTGCCGAGACGATCGGCACGCCGGATTTCATCATCGTGGCCATCTGCCGACTGAAAAAGGCAATGTCTTTCGGGCTGACAGGCTTGCCGGCTTGGCCGAAGAGCGGTTTCGGCTTGAGCTTGACCTGGCCGGGATTGATGCCCTGCCGGCGAAGCTCAGCGCGGACCAGATTGGCATTTTTGGCCATCTGCTCGCCCTTCATCTTCACGCCGCGCTTGTCGGTCCCCACCCAGACAAACGGCTGCAGATCCATGGTGCTTCGCGCCACGGGCTCTTTCTTGATTGCACTGCGACTGACTGACATGTTGGCTCCCCAAGGCCCGCCATCCCCAGGCGGGCATCATGGCCGGGGATGTTAGCCGGTTCCGAGCCCTTCGTGGGGGCCACCAACGTGACGTGCCGCAGGGTTTTCGGCGCGCTGGGGCAGGAGGTGACGCACTGCGTCACATTGACGGGTCCATCGCATTTCTTGTTCAGGGGACTTCACATACAAGAAATTGCTGCCATCATTGGCGCCGGGGAAATCCAGGGGGAGGCGTGCCGGGGTTGGCACGCAACCTGCGTTGATCCACCCGCAGGGCGCGGGACCCGCTCAACCGGCTACCGGCCGGACCGCTCCGGCGCACTGAACTCAACCACCAACTATCTTGGGGATGTACACATGAAGAACCAGAAGGGCTTCACCCTTATCGAACTGATGATCGTCGTTGCGATCATCGCCATCTTGGCCGCCATCGCTCTGCCGGCTTACCAGGACTACACCGTCCGCGCTCGCGTTTCGGAAGGCCTGACCTTGGCGTCTGCCGCTAAGACCATCGTGGCTGAAAATGCCAGCAACGGTTCCGCTGATCTGGGACAAGGCTATGCGTTTGATAGTAGTGATGCTGCCACCAAGAACGTTGATTCGATCGCGGTTGCAGCCACCACTGGTGTGATCACCGTGGGCATGAAGAGCAACGCTAAGGACGTTGAGTTCACTCTGACCCCGAACAGCGGTGGTGCAGCCCTTAAGGCTGGCGATGTCCCGGGTGACGTAATCGTGTGGACTTGCGAAGTTTCCAACGCGGCCAACAACAAGTATGTTCCGTCGGAATGCCGTAAGGGTAGTGCCTAATAGCTATTGAATCAATGACGCGCTTTGACCGCGTCTGAGATTCAGAAGGAAGCCCCTCAACCGCAAGGAAGGGGCTTCTTTTTTTTGGGGTGTCATATCGACATCTGAGCATCATCCTCGAGGGGAAGAGGAATGAACAAGGGTTTTACGCTCATTGAGTTGATGGTTGTTATCGCAATCGTGGCGATTCTGACGGCAATAGCTATGCCTGCCTACCAGGACTACACAGTCCGCGCACGTGTTGCCGAAGCGCTGGTGGTGGTGGGTGCCTACAAGTCGTTGGTTGCAGAGAATGTCGCTGCACAGGCCAAGCTTTCCTCTTCGGCGTGCGACAACATGTCTGACACAGGCGGTAAGAGCGGGAATGTCGAATCCATAGAGTGTGAGGGTGATGGCGTTCTTAAGGTCATTACGACGGATCGAGCTGGTGGAATCGAACTTCTGTTAACTCCCTCTCTGGACGGGGATTCGGCTATCGTGTGGACGTGCTCGATAAAGGCAGGCGAATTCAGTCGTGTCCCTGCAGAATGTCGAGGCTAAGGGGCCAGTAGGGTTGGATTCCATTCCGACATTTGGAATTAGTGGGAGCCACGTCTGGCTGAGTCCACATCAAGGCAGGTAGTCCATGCCACGTGCCTGCGGTCTATCGCGCATCCTGACGTGAGCTTGGCGGAAGGGGCGCTGCGCTTCCATTGCCTGTTTTCCAACCGCAAGTAGTCCGGTAATCTGCGCAGGGGAGTAGGAGCGCACAGATGAACACCGTAATCAACGCCAACCTCGTCGGCATCACCGGCCTGGCCCGCCGCCTGGTCCAGGACGGCGCGCTGGATGAAACCGCCGCCCGTGACGCCATGGCCAAGGCCGCAGCGGCCAAGCAGCCGCTCCCGACCTGGTTCGCCCAGAACAAGCTGGTCAGCGCCTCCCAGTTGGCGGCGGCCAACGCGGTCGAGTTCGGCATGCCGCTGTTCGACGTGTCCACGTTCGACGCCAGCCAGAACGCCATGTCGCTGGTCAGCGAGGAACTGCTGCGCAAGCACAACGTGCTGCCGCTGTTCAAACGCGGTGGCAGGTTGTTCGTTGGCACCAGCAACCCGACCCATTCGCTGGATGAGATCAAGTTCCACACCAATCTGGTGGTGGAGCCGATCCTGGTCGATGAGGACCAGATCCGGCGCACGCTGGAACAGTGGCATGCCAGCCACGACACGCTGGGCGATTCGCTCGGGGGTGACGACGATGGCATGGCCAACCTCGACGTCTCCGGTGGCGATGAGGACATGTCCAGCAGCGACAGCGGCGTGGACGCCAAGGGCGACGACACCCCGGTGGTGAAGTTCGTCAACAAGGTGCTGGTCGATGCGATCCGCAAGGGCGCGTCGGACATCCACTTCGAGCCTTACGAAGATGATTACCGCGTGCGCCTGCGCATCGACGGCCTGCTGAAGATGGTTGCGCGCGCACCGGTGAAGTTGAACCAGCGCATTGCCGCGCGCCTGAAGGTGATGGCGCAGCTGGATATCGCCGAGAAGCGTGTGCCGCAGGACGGACGCATCAAGCTGAACCTGTCCAAGACCAAGCAGATCGATTTCCGCGTTAGCACGCTGCCGACGCTGTTCGGTGAAAAGGTGGTGCTGCGTATCCTCGATGGCAGCGCGGCCAAGCTGGGCATCGACAAGCTGGGTTACGAGCCGGAGCAGCAGAAGCTTTTCCTGGAGGCCATCCACAAGCCCTACGGCATGGTGCTGGTGACCGGCCCGACCGGCTCGGGCAAGACGGTGTCGCTGTATACGGCACTGGGCATCCTCAACGACGAGACGCGCAACATTTCCACTGCCGAAGACCCGGTGGAAATCCGCCTGCCCGGTGTGAACTAGGTACAGCAGAACAACAAGCGCGGCATGACCTTCGCGGCGGCGCTGCGTTCGTTCCTGCGACAGGATCCGGACATCATCATGGTCGGCGAAATCCGCGACCTGGAGACCGCCGAGATCGCGATCAAGGCAGCGCAGACCGGCCATATGGTGCTGTCCACGCTGCATACCAACGATGCGCCGCAGACCATCGCGCGCCTGATGAACATGGGCATCGCGCCGTACAACATCACCAGCTCGGTGACGCTGGTGATTGCCCAGCGCCTGGCACGCCGCCTGTGCAGCAACTGCAAGCGGCCGGCCAACCTGCCCGCGCATGCGCTGCTGGCCGAGGGCTTCACCCAGGAACAGCTGGATGCGGGCATCGACCTGTATGAGGCCGTGGGCTGCGATGAATGCACCGAGGGCTACAAGGGCCGTACCGGTATCTACCAGGTGATGCCGATGACCGATGAGATTTCGACGATCATCCTGGCCGGTGGCAATGCGCTGCAGATTGCCGAGGCGGCACAGGCAATCAAGGTGAACGACCTGCGCCAGTCGGCGTTGAAGAAGGCTGCGGCGGGTGTGACCAGCCTGGCCGAGATCAACCGCGTCACCAAGGATTGATCAGCGTCGGAACGTAGCGGTTGTAGCGCCCGAGCCGATGCTCGGGCGGCGGCGCAGCCGACACGGCAGCCGAGCATGGGCTCGGCTCTACTCCATCCTCGGCTTTTTCAGCTTGTGACGCGGCGCGTCACCAAGGATTGATCAGCGTCGGAACGTAGCGGTTGTAGCGCCCGAGCCGATGCTCGGGCGGCGGCGCAGCCGACACGGCAGCCGAGCATGGGCTCGGCTCTACTCCATTCCCAGCTTTTTCAGC